>NZ_JBSFTC010000183.1:0-22466 GCF_053590415.1 Nonomuraea sp. NPDC003201 | reverse complement strand
GGCGGGGGCGGGCGGGGGCGGGGGTTCAGGCGAAGACGTCCTGTTGGTAGCGGCCGGAGGACTCCAGGTCGGCCAGCCACCCCGCCCCATCCTCCCCCGTCCGTGACCGGTACATGTCCAGCAGCGTCCGCCGCACCGCAGGAGCCATCCGCAGCCCATCGCCGCAGACGTACACGTACGCCCCCTGGGAGAGCAGCTCCCACACCTCGTCGGCGTGCGCCGCGACGGCGTCCTGCACGAACCGGTACGGATGCCCGGCCACGGCGGAGTACGCGGCGTGCGTGGGCACGCCCCAGCGGGCCAGGTCGTCCGCATACAGATTGTCGTGCCGGGGATGGCGGCAGCCCGTGAAGACGGCGGCGCGGCCGGGAGCCCCGGCCAGCAGGCGCTCCTCGATGAAGCCGCGCAGCGGTGCGAAGCCGGTGCCGGGGCCGATGAGGATCACCGGCGTGGCCGGGTCGTCCGGCAGCCGGAACGGCGGCGCGGGCACGCGGATGTAGCCGTAGAACACCTCGCCCTCCTTGAGCCCGGCGAGGTAGGCCGAGCACATCCCCTGGTAGGTGCCCGAGCCGGACCAGGCGGGGCCCTCGACGAGGCCGACGGTGAGGCGTACGAGCGAGGGGTCGGTCAGCGGCGAGGAGGAGACCGAGTAGTAGCGGGGCTTGATCGGCCCGGCCATCTCCAGGAACACCGGCAGCGGCAGCTCGATCGCGGGGAAGCGGTCGAGCAGGGTGAGCGGGGAGACGCGCTTGGCGAGGATCTCGTCGGCGTAGTTCGCGGTCAGCTCGGCGAGCTGGCCCTTGGTCCAGGGGCAGGCGGTGTGCGCGGCCAGCGCCTCCAGGTCGGACCTGGTGGCCACCTCCTGCAGCTCGGCGAACTCGGTCAGCAGCAGGCCCGCCGTGACCGCCGTGTCCACGGGCAGGTGGGTGGATCCGGCGGCGCGCAGCCGTACCACCTGGTCGCGGGGGACGCGCAGGCAGCGCAGCGCCCACTCCACCAGCTCGGGGTCGTTCTTGGCGAAGACGGCCACGTGGTCGCCCGCCGAGTAGGTGACGCCTTCGGGCAGCCGGGCCACGATGGAGCGCACGCCGGGTCGCGGCGCCTCGGTCGAGAAGTCCCAGAGGCCGGTCGGGTCGGAGGTCAGCTCCTCGTTGGAGACGACGGTCAGCGGGAACGCGCGCGAGGAGACGACCGAGGGCCTGACCTCGGCCTCGCTGAGCACCTCCATCTCGTAACGCGGCCCGGCGCTCTCGGTGCCCAGATTCGCAGCTGCCGAGTACTCCTCTGCCAGCGCCGCCCACAGCCCGGCCGTCCAGGCGGTCACGTCGCCGTCGAAGTCGCCGTCCGCGTCGGCCTCGCCGCGCTCGATCAGCGGCACGGCTCCGGCGGCCGTCAGCTTCTCGTACGCGCGCTTCGGGAACTCCTGGTACGTGGGCCACTGCGTGTTCCCGCAGCCCAGCACGGCCAGCCGGACCCCGGACAGGTCGGGCAGCGCCTCCAGGGCGTCGAAACGCTGGGCGTTGTCGGGGGCCTTGCCGTTGTAGGAGGAGGCGACCACGATCAGCAGGCCCTCGCCGGGCGGCGTCATGTCGTCGAGCGAGGTCAGCGTCGTGGCGAAGCCCGCCCGACCGGCCCGCTCGGCCAGGCGTTCGGCGATGTCGGAGCTGGTGCCGAGGTTGGAGCCGTAGGCGACGGTGAGCGGCACGCCGGTGACGGCGATCTCCTGCTGCGCGCTCTCCTCGACCTCCTGGGCCACGACGACGGTCCGCTCGTGCGCCCGCCGCTCGCGGACCCTGAGCGTGAACCCGTCGGGCTTGAGGGTGAGGGTCTGCTTGATCTTCATGCGGTAGACGCTCGGGTCGGAGATCGCGAACCGCCGCAGGATCATCGCCAGCGCCAGCCTGGCCTCGGTCAGCGCGAACTGGCGGCCGATGCAGGCCCGCTCGCCGTTGCCGAACGGCTTGTACGCCCCGGGGTGATGGCTCTGCTTGTTCTCCGGCAGCCAGCGGTCGATGTCGAACTCGTCCGGCCGCTCCCACGCCTTGGGGCTGCGGTGCAGCACCGGCAGCAGCACGATGACGCCCTGGTCCCTGGCGAGGGGGTAGCCGCCGATCGTGGTGTCCTCGACCGCGCTGACGCTGAACCCCGGGATCGGCGACCAGTGCCGCAGCGTCTCCTCCAGGATGCGCGCGACGACGTCGAGCTTCATGATCGTCTCGTACGTGGGCGGCTCGTCGCCCGGCAGCAGCCGGTCCACCTCCTCATAGGCGCGGGCCAGGGTGTGCGGCTCGCGCAGCAGGTTGTACAGGGCGAAGGAGAGCAGGCCGCTGGTGGTCTCGTGGCCGGCGATGAGGAAGGTGAGGACCTGGTTGCGGATGTTCTCGTCGGACAGGCGGGCGCCGCTCTGCGGGTCGGACGCCTCCAGCATGAGGCCGAGCAGGTCCTTGGACCCGGTGGCGCCCTCGGCGCGGCGCTGCGTGATCACGTCGTCGACCAGCGACTGCATGGTGGCGATGTCGCGCCGGTACGCCTCCTCGCGTCCGCGCTTGAGCTTGGTGACGAACGGCAGCTGCTGGTTGCGCAGCATGGCCTCGGTGAGCGCGCCGCCCATGGCCTGCAGGAACGGGTGCAGCTCGGGAGAGTCGAAGGAGTTGAACCGGTAGCCGAACCCGGTGAGCGAGATCGTGTCCAGGGTCAGCCTGGTCATGTCGTCGGCGACGGGCAGGTCCTCCCCCTGGCGGGCGGCCCACGACTCGACGAGCTGCTCGGCGATCTCGAGCATCTGCCCGTAGTACGCCTTCATGGCCCGCTGGCTGAAGGCCGGCATCAGGATGCGGTGCGCGTGCCCCCACACCGGCTCGTCCGGGTCGGCCGTGAACAGCCCGTCACCGGCGAAGTCGCGCACGATCGTCAGCGGCGGCTTGATCCGCTTGACGAACCGGCTCTCGTCGCACACCTCGGCGACCAGGTCGGGGTCGTACACCACCACGACCGTGCGGCCGACGATCTCCAGCCGGTAGATGCCCTCGTCGTAACGGGTGGCGACCTGGGCGAAGTGCTCCATCGGCGAGTGAGAGGGAATCTGCAGCGTGTTGCCGAGAATGGGCAGGCCCTGCGGGGCGGGGATCTCCGCCATGATTGCTCCCTTCGAGTAGCCATACACCGTATGGCTGACGCTACCATACGGTGTATGGCAGTGAGCGCGCGCAGGGGTGCACCCCTGACCCTCGACGAGATCGGCACCACGGCGGTGCGCCTGATGGACGAGAGCGGGGTGGACGGGCTGTCCATGCGCAAGCTGGCGGCCGAGCTGAACGTCAACCCGATGTCGCTCTACCACCACGTGGAGAGCAAGGACGCGCTGCTGGCGCTGGTCTGCGCCACGACGGCCGAGCGCATGCACGTCCCGCCGGACGACGGCGCCCCATGGCAGGAGCAGCTCATGGCGCTGGCGCTGGACTATCACCGGCACGCGAAAGAGCACCCCGCCATATGGAGATATGTCCACACCCATCCGAGCCTCGTCGCCGACCGGCGGTTGCCCGTCTGGCAGACGCTCTACCGCATCCTGAGGCTGGCGGGGGTGCCGGAGCCGGAGCTGCGGCGGACGAGCGACATCCTGCACGCGTTCGTCTCGGGCTTCATCCTGGCCGAGACCGAGGGGCACATGTCGGACGATCCCGAGGAGATCGGCCGCACCTTCGACGCGGCCATCCAGCTGATCATCGACGGCCTGGCGCACTCCACCTCCTGATCAAGGAGGTCCGTTGGAAAATCAAACCCACCGGGTCTAGAGTGGGTTCAGTTTTCCAACTGATGAGGAGGGCGCTGTGCGTGATGCCGTCATCGTGCAAGCCGTACGTACTCCGATCGGCAAGGGCAAACCGGGCGGCGGCCTGTCCGCGATCCACCCGGTGGACCTGCTCGCGCACACGCTGCGCACCCTGATCGAGCGCAGCGGGGTGGACCCGTCCCTGGTGGACGACGTGATCGGCGGCTGCGTCGACCAGGTGGGCGAGCAGGCCATGAACACCACCCGCAACGCCTGGCTGGCGGCCGGCCTCCCGGAGTCGGTGCCCGCGGTCACGGTGGACCGGCAGTGCGGTTCGTCACAGCAGGCGGTGCATTTCGCCGCGCAAGGGGTGATGTCCGGCGCGTATGACCTGGTGGTGGCGTGCGGCGTGGAGTCGATGAGCCGGGTGCCGATGTGGTCGAACGTGCCCGCGGGCGCCGACCCGTTCGGCCCGGCGCTGGCCGCGCGCTTCCCCGGCGGCCTGGTGCCGCAGGGCATCAGCGCGGAGCTCATCGCGGCCAAGTGGTCGCTCGGCCGCGAGCAGCTCGACGAGTTCTCCGCCGGCTCGCACCGCAAGGCCGCCGCCTCCTCCTTCGCCGGCGAGCTCGCGCCCGTCGGCGGGCTCGACCGGGACGAGTCGGTACGCCCGAGCACGACGCCGGAGATCCTGGCCGGGCTCAGGCCCGCCTTCGCCGACCCCGGTTACGCCGAGCGGTTCCCGCAGATCGACTGGTCGGTGACCGCGGGCAACAGCAGCCCGATCAACGACGGGGCGGCGGCCGTACTGGTCACCACCTCGGAGACGGCGGCCCGCCTGGGCCTGCGGCCCCTGGCCCGCCTGCACAGCTTCGCCGTCGTCGGCTCGGACCCGATCCTCATGCTCACCGGCGTCATCCCGGCCACCGAGAAGGTCCTGCGCCGCGCGGGGCTGAGTCTCGCCGACATCGACCTGTTCGAGGTCAACGAGGCGTTCGCGAGCGTCGTGCTGGCCTGGCTCCAGGAGACCGGCGCCGACCCGGCCAAGGTCAACGTCAAGGGCGGCGCCATCGCCCTCGGCCACCCGCTGGGCGCCAGCGGCGCCCGCATCGCCACGACCCTGGTCCACGCCATGGCCGAGCGCGGCGCCCGCTACGCGCTGCAGACCATGTGCGAGGCGGGCGGCCTCGCCAACGCCCTCATCCTCGAACGTCCCTGACAACCCCTTGGGAGCAGTCGTCATGAAGATCTCCGGCAGCGTCGCACTCGTCACCGGCGCCAACCGCGGCCTGGGCGCCGCCTTCGCCCAGGCCCTCCTGGACCGGGGAGCCCGCACGGTCTACGCGGCCGCCAGGAACCCCGCCACGATCACCGGCACGAACCTCACCCCGATCGAGCTCGACGTCACCGACCCGGCCGCCGTCGCGGCCGCGGCCGAGCGCTGCGGCGACGTGGACCTGCTCGTCAACAACGCCGGCATCTCGCGCTCCGGCAGCTCGGACCTGGATTCGGCGCGCGCCGAGATGGACACCAACTACTTCGGCACGCTGTCCATGAGCCGCGCCTTCGCCCCCGTCCTGGCCCGCAACGGCGGCGGGGCGCTGGTGAACGTCCTGTCGGTGCTGTCGTTCATCACGTTGCCCCAGGCGAGCGGGTACGCCGCGTCGAAGGCGGCGGCGTGGTCCCTGACCAACGCCCTGCGGCTGGAGCTGAAGGAGCAGGGCACCCACGTCCTCGGGGTGCACGCGGGCTACATCGACACCGACATGGCCGCCCACGTCACCGGACCCAAGATCACCCCCGAGGAGGTCGTCGCGCAGGCCCTCGACGCCCTGGAGACCGGGGCCTACGAGGTGCTGGCCGACGCCATCAGCCGGCAGTCGAAGGCCGGCCTCTCGGGCGAGCTGGAGCGCCTCTACCCGGTGCTGGCCGCCGGCAGCTGACGCCTCAGTCGCTCGCCTCCCAGACGGCCTCGAACGCCTCCTCCGTGATCTCGGCCAGCTCCCAGACCTCCAGCGGCTGGTCGGTGAGGAAGCCGTACTCGTCCTGCAGGTGGCGCCACCAGTAGCGGCGGGCGGTCCGGTCGGCGCCCACCAGCACCTGCCTGATCGCCCACTGTTCGAGGCCGTCGCCCTCGACGCTCTCGAACAGCCAGGCCCGCCCGTCCTCGTCGCCCAGGTGCCAGTAGCGCCGGGGGACGTCGGACTCGGCGAGCTGCCGCACCAGCGGCTGGCGAAGATCTGGAAGCACCCGTCCACTCTAGAACGGGCGCAGCCCGCCGATGGCGATCTCGGCGGCGCGGGCCATCGAGGCCACGATCTCCTCATCGGACTGGCCGGCCTCGCGGGCGGCGCCGCCCGCCCCCTGGACCGCGCCCACGAACGCGCCGGCCACCGCCGCGGCGCTGATCGGGTCGAGCACGTCGGGGAAGGCCTCCAGCAGGTGCCGGGCCACCTCGCGCTGCACCCCGAACATCATGTGCAGGGCCTTGGCCTGGATGGAGGGCACGGTCGCGATCAGGTGCTCGTAGACCTTCGTCAGCTCGCGGTCGCCCGCCAGCGGACCCTTGGTCAGGTAGTGGGCGATGACCCGGTCGTAGGTCTTGAGCAGCACGTCGGCGACGCGGTCCGACGGCTCGCGCTCGGCGACCACGCCGGCCATCTGCTCCATGTACTCCAGGACCTCGGCGAACAGCACGTCTTCCTTGGTCGGGAAGTAGTTGAAGAACGTCTTGGTGGCGACGTCGGCCGCGGCGGCGATCTGCGCGACCGTCGTCTGCTCGTATCCCTGCTCGGCGAACAGCCTGAGCGCCGTGCCGACGAGCAACTGCCTGGTCTGCCGCTTCTTACGCTCGCGCCGGGACTCCTCCATGGCATGCAAGCTTACACTCACTGCATCTTTACACCCGCCAAGGAGAGGAGCCTTTCCCCCGTGAATGGGGAGCGCGGCAGACCGCGCCCCCGGCGTCCATGGGTATGGCGGTGCCACGTGGCCCAGGAGTCCCCGCACCGGCGCAGGGGGCGACGCCGATGCGGGAAGGGACAGGAGGGGCGCGTCAGCGCTGGTAGGCGCCTGCGTCGGGGGAGCCGGCCAGGGGCCTGCCCACCATGTCCTTGCCGAGCGCGCTGCCGCCGTACCACGCGGGGCTGAGGGTCAGGCCGCGGCCGAGCGCCGGCGAGCCGGGCCGCAGCCGCAGGTCGGTACGGGAGACGAACTTCGGGTCGGCCACGATCGACTTCGGCCCCAGCTTGAACTTGTTCACGCGGCCCTGGTAGACGCTGCCGCCCTCGTCGGCCCCCTTGCCGTCCTCCCAGCCCGCCTCGCCGCCCACCACGATCACGTTGTTGCGCAGCTTCAGGATCGACGGGGAGCAGCCGTCGTGGCAGGACCAGCCGATGGTGTCCCGGGCCGGCAGGTAGACCGAGTTCTGGACGGCGATCGTGCCCTTCACGGGACCGACGATGTGGCGCGGGCCCCGGGTGATGAGGAACGAGCCGCGGCTGCGGGAGGAGGTCACGACGTTGAAGGCGAACACGTTGCCGGTGGCGGTCTTGCCCTTCTGGGCGCCGAGCTCGGTGAACGTCTCGTTGTTCCTGGAGATGTTGTGGGTGACGCGGTTGCGGTCGCCGTCGAAGATCTCGACGGCGGCCCCGTCGGTGCCGTAGTCGGCGCTCTTGGCGTAGCTGCCGGTGATGGTGTTGCCGGTCACGAGGTTGTCGTCGCCGTTGAGCAGCACGCCGAAGGCGCCGGAGTCGTTGTCGCCGCCCTCGTCGTTGACGCTCATCCGGTTGTTGTCGGTCAGGACGCTGTCGCGGATGACGTTGCGCGAGCCGGACTGGGTGACGTAGACGCCCGCGATGTTGCCGTCCGCCTGCACGCCGGCCAGCTCGTTGCTGTCGCCGGCGACCTCGAAGCCGGCCCAGCGGCAGCGGGAGGCCCGCAGGCCGCCGACGCGCCAGTGGTCGCCGCTGAGCACGACGCAGTCGTCGTCCATGCCGCTGATCCTGGCCAGCGGGCCGGTGCCGTACGCCTGGATGACGATGGGCCTGGCCGCGGTGCCGTTGGCCTCCAGCTTCAGCGGGCCGGTGAAGGAGCTGCCGCGCTTGAAGCTGACCGCGTCGCCCGGCTTGAGGTCGGCGGAGTTGACCTTGTCGAGGGACTTCCACGGCGCGGTGGCGCTGGTGCCCGCCGCGTCGTCGTTACCCGACTTCGAGTCCACGTAGTACGTGGTGCCGGCCAGCGCGTGGGCCGGGGCCGCAGGCGAGAAAGCAGGCAGGACAGCCGCCATGACGGCTACGGGCAGCAACCTCATTCGTGCACACCACTATCGAGTTGGAGCGGATGGGGGGGTAGCCCAAGGTAGCGTGATCAGCGCGCGAGACGCCAGAGACGCACCGAAGGTCCGTCGCCCGGCACCACGTCCCCGTCCTCGGCGTTGTAGAGGCCGTGCGCGTGGACGCCGAGGCGCAGCGGCGCGCCGGGCGCCCGCCGCACGCACACCAGGATCGACTCCTCGTACGTCTCCCGAGCGAAGACCAGGCAGTCGGCGTCGGCGTGCAGCCAGCGCAGGCCGCCGTGGCGCAGCGCGGGCTCGGCGCGGCGCAGCCCGAACAGCTCCCGGTAGGCCGCCAGCGTCGGGAGGTCCTGGTCCGCGGGCCGGTTCCAGGGCATCGGGGTGCGGGAGTGCTCGCCGTTGACCCCGGTCAGGCCGAACTCGCTGCCCGCGAACACCATCGGCGTGCCCGGCAGCGCGGCCTGCAGGCCGAGCGCGAGCAGGTGGCGCTCGCGCGAGCCGGTGACGGTGCGGATGCGGGGCGAGTCGTGCGAGTCGAGCAGCTGCCAGGAGTGGACGAGCGAGCGCCACGACATGTGGGACGCGAACGACCGGAACGTGGCCAGCGCGGCCGTCCCGTCGCGCGCCGGGACGCCGCCCGGCACGCCGAGGAAGTGGTCGAGGTCCAGCTCGGGCCCGCGCAACCAGGCCCAGACGGGGCGGGTGAAGCCGCCGTAGTTCATGGTGCCGTGCCAGCCGTCGCGGTCGAGGTCGCAGGAGGCGTCGTGGTTGTGCTCGGCGATGAACGCGGCCTCGGGGCCCAGCTCGGCCCGCAGCATGGCGGCGACCTCGTGGTTGTGGTCGTCGGCGGCGCGCCTGCCGGTCATGTTGGCCACGTCCACGCGCCAGCCGTCCAGCGGCCCGAGCCACTTCTTCAGCACGGCCCGCATGCGGGCGCGGACGAGCTCGCTGCCCCAGTTGAGCTTGGGCAGCGTCTTGACTCCCCACCAGGACTCGTAGTCGCCGGAGTCGGGGTCGAAGTAGAACATCTCGCGCTCGACCGCGTTCACGTCGGAGACCGCGGCGGTGAACCATTCGTGCGTGTCGCCGCAGTGGTTGGTGGTGATGTCGCCGAGCAGCCGCATGCCGCGGGCGTGCAGGGCGCCGGACAGGCGGTGCAGCGCCTCGTCGCCGCCGAGCAGCGGATCGACGTGCTCGAACGTGGAGGCGTTGTAGCGGTGGTTGGAGCGGGCGGGGAAGATCGGCGTCAGGTAGACGGTGTTCACGCCGAGGCTCTGGACGTGGTCGAGCCGCTGGGCGACGCCGTCGAGGTCGCCGCCGTAGAACTGCCCCGCGGTGCCGGGGCCGGCGGGGATGACCGGGTCGTGGTCCCAGTCGCGCGGCAGCGCCCAGTCGGGCAGGTCGCGCATGGGCCGGGAGCGGTCGAAGCGGTCGGGGAAGATCTGGTAGACGACCGCGTCCGACATCCAGGAGGGCGGCGGCTCGTGGCACACGAGGCGGAAGTCGCCCGCGTCGGTCACGTCGTGGGTGACGAGCCCGGCCGCGGTCAGCCACGCCTGCCCGCCCCGCGTGGCGAGCAGGAACCGGTACGGGGTCACCGGGTTGACCGCGGTGATCTCGGCCCGCCACCAGACGTCCGTGCCGCCGTACCCGCCGGCCTCCCGCCGCGACGGGTCCGGCGCCGCCTCGGCGTAGCGCGGCTCACCGTCGTGCACGGTACGCACGTGCACGCCCGTGATCCCGGCGGCCAGCGGCGCCCGCAGCCACAGCGTCACCCGCGAGCCGAGGGCGGGCGCCTGCTCGGAGACGTACAGAGCTGAGCCGTCGTGATGCGGCTCCCCGATGAAGCGCAAATGCACCTATCCCTTGACAGCCCCGGCGGTGAGCCCGGAGACGATGTACTTCTGCAACCAGAGGAACACACTCACCGTCGGAATCGCGGTAAGCAGCGTCGCCGCGGCGAACATGCCGAAGTTCGCGTTGCGGTGGTCGCCGGCGATCATCCCGTACATGCCGACGGCGAGGGTCTTGCTCTCGGGGTCGCGCAGGAACACGTTCGCCATGAGGAACTCGCTCATCGTGCCGATGAACGCCAGCAGCGCCGTGACCGCGAGGATCGGCGTGACCAGCGGCATGATGACCCGCCAGAAGATCTGCGCGTGCGTGGCCCCGTCCACGGTGGCGGCCTCGTCCAGCTCCTTCGGCACGGTGTCGAGGAAGCCCTTCATCAGCCAGGTGTTCACACCGAGCGCGCCGCCGAGGTAGAGCAGCATCAGCCCCCACACGGTGTTGAACCCGAAGGCCGGGTACAGCTCGGTCACCCTGGTGAAGATCATGAAGATCGTCACGATGGCCAGGAACTGCGGGAACATCTGGATGAGCAGCAGGGCCAGCAGCCCGACCCGGCGGCCCGCGAAGCGCATGCGGCTGAAGGCGTACGCGGCGAGCATCGACAGCAGCAGGCTCGCGAACGACGCCACCAGCGCGATGAACACCGAGTTGAAGAACCACCGGCCGAACGGGTAGCTGTCGGAGGTCAGCAGGTGGGCGAAGTTGGCCAGGCTGGCCCCGGTCGGCAGCAGGTCGGTGGAGGCCAGCGTGCCCATGGGGTTGATCGCGGCCGAGACCACGAACAGGATCGGGAAGAGCGCGAACGCGCACACGATCAGCACGAAGACGTGCCTGAGGGCGAGCTTCACGCGTAGACCTCCTCCTGCTTGCGGGTACGGCGGAACGCCGCGGCCGAGATGACGGCCACGATCGTGAAGATGAACA
Organism: Nonomuraea sp. NPDC003201; assembly: GCF_053590415.1. Lineage (NCBI taxonomy): Bacteria > Bacillati > Actinomycetota > Actinomycetes > Streptosporangiales > Streptosporangiaceae > Nonomuraea > Nonomuraea sp. NPDC003201. The sequence goes on along the minus strand of NZ_JBSFTC010000183.1, from coordinate 11,628 downwards.
CCGAGACCGCCGCCGCGAAGCCGAACTGCGCCCCGCCCGCCCCGAACGCCAGCCTGAAGGTGTAGGTGATCAGCAGGTCCGTGCCGCCCACCTGCGGGTTGTCGGCCGGGAACGGCCCGCCCTCGGTGGTGAGCGCGATCGCGTTGAAGTTGTTGAAGTTGTAGGCGAACGACGAGATCAGCAGCGGCGTGAGCGCCACCAGCAGCAGCGGCAGCGTCACCCGCCGGAACGCCTTCCACGGCGTGGCCCCGTCGATGGCCGCCGCCTCGGTCAGCTCGCGCGGGATGGCCTGCAGCGCGCCGGTGGTGACGAGGAACATGTACGGGAAGCCGAGCCAGAGGTTGACCAGGATCACCCCGAAGCGGGCGGTCCCGGTCTCGCCCAGCCAGTCGACGTTGGCGCCGAGCAGCTGGTTGATCAGGCCGAAGTCGCGGTTGAACATGTCACGCCAGACCAGCAGCATGGCGAAGGCGGGCATCGCGTACGGCAGGATCAGCGCGATCCGGTAGAAGCGGGTGCCGCGCATCCGCGGGTGGTGCAGCGCCAGCGCGACCGACATGCCGAGCGCGAACGTGCCGAGCACGGAGGCCAGCGCGAAGACCAGGTTCCAGCCGAACACCCCCGCGAAATATCCCGAAATAGTCGGATTTGTCAGCACCCGAGCGAAGTTGTCGAGGCCGACGCCGACCTGCCAGCCCTGCGCCAGGTGCTCGCCCTTGGCGTTGACGAAGAAGCCCTGGCTCTCGTCGGCCGTCCAGGTGTCGCCGTTGCCGCGCACGCAGTCGCAGCCGGCGTCGTACACGAGCGCCGCCTTGCCCTCGACGGCCCGGCTGAGCCCGTTCGCCTTGATCACGCCGTCGCCGGTCGGCACGGCCAGCGCGGAGATCTCCTGCCCGCGGGCGGCGGCCTCGGGCGTCTTGAGCACGGTCAGCCCGGGGGCCGCCAGCACCTTGCCGGTGACCCCGACCTGGGCGCCCGCCAGCGGCGACAGCCCCTTGGCGTCGCCCAGCCGCACCTGCTTGGACTTGGGGTCGACCAGCAGGAACACCAGCTCGTCGCCGCGCAGCGCGGCCGTCATGGCGTACTCGGGCGATCCGGGGGTCTGGCGCACCGAGCCGGTCTCGATGGCGGTGACGGCGGCGGCCTTGTCTCCGCGGTGCCCGTCGCCGAAGTTCGTGAATGCGGTGGTGACCGTGTAGGCCACGGGGAACACCTGGAACGCGATCAGGAAGACGGTGCCGGGGACCAGATACTTGGCCGGGATGAAGCGGCGGGTCAGGTAGAGGTAGGCGATGGCCGCGCTGACGGCGCCCAGCAGCCCGAGCGAGACCCACGATTCGGCGGCGACCAGCGGCGGCGCGGCGTAGAGCAGGATCGCGGCGGCCACGGCCAGCACCGCGATCCTGCTCACCACGAACGCCGTGGTGATCTCCCGGCGGGGCCGTGGAGCCGCCTTGGGCTCCCCGCCTTTTCCTGGAGCCTCACGCACGTCGAGCGCCATGATCAGTGCTTGAGCGAGCCGTCGATGGCCTTCTGCGCGGCCGCGGCGGCCTTGGCCGCGTCGCCGCCCTTGACGACGGCGTTCTCGGCGATGCCGAACGGCTCCCAGATGGCCGCCATCTCGGGGATGGCCGGCATCGGCAGGCCGTCCTTGCCCGCCTCCATGAACTTGACCGCGTCCGGGTCGCTCGCCTGGACCTCCTGGAGGGCGGCGGTCAGCGCCGGGGGCCGCGGGTCGGCCTCGTACAGCGCCTTCGCGACGTCCTTGTTGGTCACGTAGTTGGCGACGAACTCCTGGGCCAGGGCCTTGTTCTTGCCCTTGGAGGCCACGAAGAACGTCTGCACGCCGACGAACGGGGTGGCGGGCTTGCCGCCCTTGAACGACGGGACGGCCGTGATGTCGTACGTGATGCCGCCCTTCTTGACCTCGCTCATCGCCCACGGGCCGGAGATCAGGTAGGCGCACTTGCCGCCGGCGAAGTTCACGATGTAGTTCTCGTTGGTGATCGACGTGCGCAGCGCGCCGTCACCCTTCTCGCCCAGGTCCTTGAGCTTGCCGAACGCCTTGACCGAGTCGGGCGAGCCGACCAGCACCTGCTTGGGGTCGGGGTCGCCGGTGGAGGTGGCGCCGAACAGCGCGCCGCCCGCGGAGGCGAAGATCGGGTAGACGTGGAAGGCGTCGCCCTTCTGGCCGACGGGGATGCAGAGCACCTCCTTGACCTTGCCGGCCGCCTTGAGCTCCCTGCCCTTGGCGATCATGTCCTCGATCGAGGCGGGGGCGTCGGGGGCGAGCTTGGTGTTGCGGATCAGGGCGATGTTCTCCACCGCGTACGGGGCGCCGTAGACCTGTCCGTTGAACGTCACGGCCTGCATCGCCTTGGCCGAGAAGGCGGCCTTCTGCTCGTCGGTCAGCGTGACGGGGTCGATGGCGCCGTTCTGGACGAGGTTGCCGATCCAGTCGTGCGCGCCGATCATGATGTCGGGGCCGCTGCCCTGCTGGGAGGCGGTGAGGAAGGTCGTCTGGTTGTCCTTGCTGATCTCCTTCACCTCGACGGTCACGCCGTTCTCGGTGCCGAACTGGTCGGCGAACGGCTTGAGCGGCTTGACGCGGCTGGGGTCGGCCCAGATCACGAGCGTGCCGCCGCTCTTGGCCGCCGGGGCGGAGGCGGACGCACCGGGTGCCGCCGGGGACGCCGACTGGGAAGCCGGCTGGGATTCGCCGCACGCCGTGGCGGCGAAAGCGAGGGTCGCGAGAGCGGCCACACCCAGAGCCCGCATGCGCATGGGACCTCCTGAGGTCACGCAGGAACGGCGGTGCCACGCGAGCGCCGCCGGAAGAAAGCTCTAACGTTTCCGGGACGTTAGCGGCTCTTTGCAAGAATTGGAAGAACTTGCGAAAGAGCGTTACGTGATCCTCACCGAGCCCCGCGAAAGCACCTCCCGCAAGCGGCTTCGGGCCGGAGTACGGGCGGGTCAGGGTGACGTATGCAACTTTCCGCAAGTTGCGCTTGACCCTGGCCGAACGATCGCGACATCCTTCACCACAACCTCAGGGGACATCTCGGGCATCCAGGGAAGGACAGCCATGCTCGGCAACGACGACTGGTGGCGTGACGCCGTCGTGTACCAGGTCTACCCGCGCAGCTTCGCCGACGCGGACGGCGATGGCATGGGCGACCTCGCCGGCGTGCGCGACCGCCTCGGCTACCTCGCCGACCTGGGCGTGGACGCCATCTGGCTGAGCCCCTTCTACACCTCCCCCATGGCCGACGGCGGCTACGACGTGGCCGACTACCGGGACGTGGACCCCATGTTCGGCGCGCTCGCCGACTTCGACGCTCTCATCGCCGACGCCCACGACAAGGGCATCAGGGTCATCGTGGACCTGGTGCCGAACCACTCCTCCGACCGGCACCCCTGGTTCCAGGCCGGGCTGCGCGACCGCTACATCTTCCGCGACGAGCCCAACGACTGGGAGTCGATCTTCGGCGGCCCCGCCTGGACGCAGGTGGCGGACGGGCAGTGGTACCTGCACCTGTTCGCCCCCGAGCAGCCGGACCTCAACTGGGAGAACCCGGACGTGCGCGCCGAGTTCCGCGACATCCTGCGCTTCTGGCTCGACCGGGGCGTGGACGGCTTCCGGGTCGACGTGGCGCACGGCATGATCAAGGCCGCCGGGCTGCCCGACGTGGGGCCGAAGGAGGGCCGCCAGGCCGAGATGCTCGGCGACGAGCAGCTCCCGTACTTCGACCAGGACGGCGTGCACGAGATCTACCGCGAGTGGCGGCCGATCCTCGACTCCTACCCCGGCGGCCGGATGGCGGTGGCCGAGGCGTGGGTGTCCTCCCCCGAGCGGCTGGCCCGCTACGTCGGGCCCGACGAGCTGCACCAGGCGTTCTCGTTCGAGTTCATGATGGCCGACTTCCACGCCAAGTCGTTCCGCACCGTCATCGAGAAGGCGCTGAAGGAGTCGGAGCTGGTCGGCGCGCCCACCACGTGGGTGCTGTCGAACCACGACAAGCCCCGCCACGTCACCCGCCACGGCGGCCTGGCCCGCGCCCGGGCGGCCACGCTGCTCATGCTGGCCCTGCCCGGCTCGGCCTACCTCTACAACGGCGAGGAGCTGGGCCTGCCCGAGGTGCTCGACCTGCCGGACGAGCTGCGCCAGGACCCGGCCTTCCGGCGCACCGGCGAGAGCCGCGACGGCTGCCGGGTGCCGATCCCGTGGACCGCCTCCGGCGACTTCGGCTGGCGCGACCCCTGGCTGCCGATCCCCGCCTCGTGGGGGCCGCTGTCGGCCGAGGCCCAGGAGCACGACCCCGCCTCCACCCTGAACCTCTACCGCGCCGCGCTGAAGCTCCGCAGGGAGCACCCGGCGCTCGGCGGCGGCACCGTGACGTGGCTCGACTCCCCCAAGGACGTGCTGGCCATCGAGCGCGACCCGGGGCTGGTCGTGGTGGTCAACACGGGCGAGGAGCCGGTACGGCTCGACCTGGGCGGCGAGGTGCTGCTGTCCAGCGGCCCGCTCGCCGAGGACGGGACCGTCCCGCCGGACACCGCGGTCTGGATCCAGCGCTGACCGGATCCGACCCCCGGGTTGGGGGAATCTTTCCCTTAACGCGGCAAATGTCGGTAATCACGCTCGGTAACCTCACAGGGTGCCACCCTGGTGGGCCAGATCCCTGCGCGGACGCGTCACCCTCATCGCGACGGCGGTAGCCGCCCTCGTGCTCATCCCCGTGGCCGTCGCCGGGGTGATCACCGCCAGGTCGCTGATGACGGCCAGCGTGTTCCGCGACACCCGGGACACGGCCGAGCGGATCGCGTACGAGATGCGCGGCGGCGCGCTGCCCATGGGCGCCGCCATCCCGGTGCCCAACCCGCCGGTGGACCTGATCCAGGTCGTCGGCCCCAACGGGCAGATCCTGGCCAGCAGCGACGCGGCCAGGAACCTGCCGCCGCTCAGCGACATCCGCCCCACGCCCGAGAACCGGGTGGTCAGCGTGATGAACTGCCTGCCGACCGAGTGCATCCACGTCACGGCCGTCCGGGTGAGCATGTTCGCCGACTCCCCCGTGGTCTACGCGGGCCGCAGCACGCCCGACCTGCTGGCCAACCGCGGCCTGGAAGTGGTGGTGTTCATCGAGGTCGGGGTGCTCATCGGGCTGGCATCGTGGGCCACGTGGCTGGTTACGGGACGCGCGCTGAGACCGGTGGCGACCATGCGGGCCGAGCTGGACGCCGTCCACGCGGGCGACCTGAGCCGGCGCGTCACGCAGCCACCGGGCGCGGACGAGGTGTCCCAGCTCGCCAGATCCGTCAACGGCACGCTGGCCCGGCTGGAACGCTCGGCCCAGCAGCAGCGCCAGTTCGCCTCCGACGCCTCGCACGAGCTGCGCACCCCCATCGCGGGCCTGCGCGCCCAGCTGGAGAGCGCGCAGCTCTATCCCGACGACACCGACGTCGAGGCGCTGGTGGACAGCGCGCTGCGTGACACCGACCGCCTGGAGGCCATCATCACGGACCTGCTGCTGCTGGCCAGGATCGGCTCCCGGGTGGACGTGGTCAAGGAGCGGGTGGACCTCGCCGAGCTGGTGCGCCAGGAGCTGTCCGTGCGCTGCGACAAGGTGCCCGTGCACGTGGAACTGACCGAGGGGGTGGTGGTCGAGGGCGTACGGCTCCAGCTCGCCAGGGTGCTGACGAACCTGCTGGACAACGCCCAGCGCCACGCCGAGCACACGGTCCAGGTCGAGGTCCGCAGGGAGGGCGAGCACACGGCGCTGCTGGCGGTCGAGAACGACGGCGTGGAGATCGCCGAGGAGGATCGGGAGCGCATCTTCCAGCGCTTCACCCGCCTGGACGCCGCCCGCAGCCGCGACGCCGGCGGAACGGGCCTGGGCCTGGCCATCGCGCGTGACGTCGTGGTGGCCCATGGGGGCCAGATCACCGTTGAGGACCGTGTGGGCGGGGCGCGATTTGTGTTGAGACTTCCAGCTGTTTGACCGCTTTTCGTAGATTTCCGGTGCTCAAGTCATAGATCATGGTGTCATGACGGAACAAGCGCCGCAGGGCGTTGACCCTCACATCCCTAACGCGGCGCGCATGTACGACTACTTCCTGGGCGGCAAGGACAATTTCCAAGCCGACAGGGATCTGGCCGAACTGGTCCTGAGCGCGGTTCCCGAAACCCGTGAAGGCACCAGGGAGAACCGGGCGCTCATTGGCCGGTTCGTGCGTTACCTGTGCGAACAGGGCATCACGCAGTTCCTTGACCTCGGCTCCGGCCTGCCGGCGCAGGAGAACGTGCACGAGGTCGCGCTCCGCCACACCCCCGATGCCCGCGTGGTCTACGTGGACAACGACCCGGTGGTGGCCACGCACGGCAGGGCCCTGCTGGCCGACCCGGAGCGGGTGGCCATGGTGCTGGGCGACGTGCGCCGGCCGAAGGAAATCCTGGCCAACCCCGAAGTCCGCGCGCTCCTGGACTTCGAGCGGCCGGTGGCCGTGCTGATGATGTTCATCCTGCATCTGATCCCCGACGAGGACGACCCGAGCACGTTCGTGGCCGGCTACCGCGAGGCGATGGCGCCGGGCAGCTATCTGGCCATCTCGCACGTGGGCAGCGACTCCCACTCGGCGCTGACGGACCGGGTGGTCGAGTTCTACCAGCGGGCCAACATGCCGTTCAGGCCGCGACCCGGCAAGGAGATCGCGGCCTTCTTCGGTGACTTCGAGTTCATCCCGCCCGGCCACCTCGCCAACGGCATCGGGCCGGAGCTCGGGTGGCCGTACATCGATCGCGACATCCCGATCTTCCTCGACGCGGACATGTCGCGGCTGGGCTACGCGGGCATCGCCCGCAAGCCCTAGACCTTCGACAGCTCCCGGTCGCCCGACTCGTCGGGACCGGGGCGGTTGTCGTCGTCGTCCTCGTCCAGCAGCGTGGCCTCGTCGAACGGCGCGTTCCCGGCGAGCACCTGGGTCGCGCGCTCCCGGTCGAAGTCGCCGGTCCAGACGGCGACCAGCACGGTGGCGACGGAGTTGCCGGCGAAGTTCGTCAGCGCCCTGGCCTCGGACATGAAGCGGTCGATGCCCACGATGAGCCCGACGCCGTCGACCAGCGCGGGACGGTGCGCCTGCAGCCCGCCGGCCAGCGTGGCCAGCCCGGCCCCGGTCACGCCCGCGGCGCCCTTGGAGGCGATCATCATGAACAGCAGCAGCGCGATCTGCTCGCCGAACTGCAGCGGCGCCCCGGTGGCCTCGGCGATGAACAGCGTGGCCATGGTCAGGTAGATCGCGGTGCCGTCGAGGTTGAAGGAGTAGCCGGTCGGCACCGTGATGCCGGCCACGGTCTTGCTCACACCCAGGTGCTCCATCTTGGCGATGAGCCGGGGCAGCGCCGTCTCCGACGAGGAGGTGGACAGGATGAGCAGGAACTCGCGGCCCAGGTACTTCAGCAGCGACCACAGGTTGATCCGGGCGACCAGCCACAGGATCGAGCCGAGCACGACGCCGACGAACAGCAGACAGGTGATGTAGAAGGCGACCATGATGATCGCCAGGCTCTTGAGCGCCTCCAGCCCGGTCTCCCCGACGACCGCGGCGATCGCGCCGAACGCGCCGACGGGCGCGGCCCACATGATCATGGCGAGGATGCGGAACGTCAGCCGCTGGAAGTGCTCGATGGTGCGCAGGATCGGCTCGCCCTTGGCGCCCATGGCCTGGATCGCGAACCCGGCCAGCAGCGCCACGAGCAGCGCCTGCAGCACCGAGCCGCCGGTGAGCGAGGACACCAGCGTCTTCGGGATGATGCCGAGCAGGAAGTCGACCGTGGTGGACTCGCCGCCCTTGGCCGCCTGCGCCTCCGCGGCCTGCTTGGCGGCGTCGCTGAGGTGCAGCCCGGAGCCCGGGTCGATGACGTTGCCGACCAGCAGGCCGATGAGCAGGGCTACCGTGGACATGACGATGAAGTAGCCGAGCGCGAGGCCGCCGACCTTGCCGACCTTGGCCGCCTGGCGTACCGAGCCGATGCCCAGCACGATCGTGCAGAAGATGATCGGCCCGATCACCATCTGGATGAGCGCCACGAAGCCGGTGCCGAGCGGTTTGAGCTCCTTGCCCACGTCCGGCCAGACGAATCCGACCAGGATGCCGAGTAGGACCGCCCCGATGACGGCCAGATAGAGGTAGCGAGTGCGATCACGCATGGGGGGCTCTCCAGCGGTGATGGAAATGACCTTCTAGACGCCCGAGTATGCGCCTCACAGTGACATAGGTCACCATTGAGTAAGTTTCGTTCACAGGAGAGATGTCAGATGCGGCGCTGGAGCCTGGCGGGCCAGATGCTGGTCCTGCAGCTGCTCGTGGTCGCCGTCACGGTGGCGGGCCTCGCGGTGCTCGCGCTCGTGCAGGCGCACGAGCTGCTCACCGACGAGGCGAGCAGCAAGGCCAGGGCCGTCGCGGTGAGCGTGGCCGCCTCGCCCAGCGTGCTGGCCGCCCTCGACGACCCGAACCCGTCCGTACGGCTGCAGCCGTACGCCGAGCAGGTACGCCACCAGACGGGCGTCGACTTCATCACCATCATGAAACCCGACGGCACCCGCTACACCCACCCGAACCCCGCCGAGATCGGCAAGCACTACCTCGGCCACACCGAGCGGGCGCTGGCGGGCGAGACGTTCACCGAGACCTACACCGGCACGCTCGGCGAGTCCAGGCGGGTGGTGACCCCCGTCATGTCGGACGGCCGGGTGCGCGCGCTGGTCAGCGCGGGCATCACGATCAACAAGATCAGCGCCAGGGTCCGCGACCAGCTCGCCTGGGGCGGCCTCATCGTCGCGCTCGCGCTCTCGCTGGGCGCCGCCGGCACGTGGCTGGTCACCGCGCGGCTGCGCCGCCAGACGCACGGCCTCGGCCCGGTGGAGCTGGGCCGCATCCACGAGCACCACGACGCCGTCCTGCACACCGTCCGGGAGGGCCTGCTGCTGGTGGGCAAGGACGGCACGCTGACGCTCTGCAACGACGCCGCCAGGATGCTGCTCGGCCTGCCCGCCGACGCCGAAGGACGGCACGTGGGCGAACTCGGCCTCTCGGAGATGCTGGCCGCCGACGACGAGCGCGTCCACCTGGTCGGCGACCGCGTCCTCGCGGTCAACAGCGCCGCCAGCCGGCTCGGCACCGTCGTGACCGTGCGCGACCACACCGAACTCCAGGCGCTGACCGGGCAGCTCAACGCCGAGCGCGACTTCGCCGACTCGCTGCGCTCGGCCGCCCACGAGGCCGCCAACCGGCTGCACACCGTCATCACGCTGGTGGAGCTGGGCCGTACCGAACAGGCCGTGGCGCTCGGCACGGCGGAGCTGCGCGCCGCGCAGGAGCTGACCGACCGGGTGGTCGGCGCGGTGCGCGAGCCGGTGCTCGCCGCGCTGCTGCTCGGCAAGAGCGCCGAGGCCGCCGAACGCGGCGCCGAGCTCGTGATCAGCCAGGACAGCGAGCTCGACGACCTGGGCCTCGATCCGCGCGAACTCGTCACCATCGTGGGCAACCTGATCGACAACGCCATCGAGGCGGCCTCCCGGGTGGAGGTCCACCTCAGCGCGGGCGGCGGCGAGGTCCTCCTCAGGGTCGCCGACAACGGCCCCGGGCTGGCCGACCCGCAGGCGTTCGCGAAGGGCTGGACCACCAAGGGCGACGGGCGCGGGCTGGGGCTGGCGCTGGTGGGACAGGCGGTGCGGCGGCTGGGCGGCACCATCGACGTGAAGGGCTCGGTGTTCACCGTGCGGCTGCCGGTGCCGGAGCGGGTGCGGGCGCGATGACCATCCCGGCGCCGGGATCGGGCGCGAAGATATCCGTGCTCGTCGTGGAGGACGAGGAGATCACGGCCGAGGCCAACCGCATCTACATCGAGCGGACCCCGGGCTTCGAGGTGGCCGGGGTGGTCAGGACCGGCGGCGAGGCCCTGCGGTTCCTGCGCGGCAAGCCCGTGGACCTCGTCCTGCTCGACCTGTACCTGCCGGACATGCACGGGCTGGAGGTGTGCCGGGCGATCCGCGCGGGAGGGCTCATGTGCGACGTGATCGCCGTCACCTCGGCCCGCGACCTGGCCATGGTGCGCTCCGCGGTCTCCCTCGGCATCTCCCAGTACCTGCTCAAACCGTTCACCTACGCGACACTCTCCGAAAAGCTGACGCGTTACGCCCGGTTCAAGGACGAGGCGGGCCTGGCCGTCGGGCAGGGGGACGTGGACCGGGTCCTCGGCACCCTTCGGGGCAGCTCAGAGCTGCCGAAGGGCATGGCACGCGACACCCTCGACACGGTCGCCGCGAAGCTGCGCGACAGCCCCGGGGGCATGGCGGCCCAGGCCGTGGCCGACGCGATCGGGGTGTCCCGCGTGACGGCCCGCCGCTACCTGGAATACCTGGTCGAGCTGGGGGTGGCGGCCCGCATCCCGCAATACGGAGGAGTCGGCCGGCCAGAACTCCTCTACCGGATCCCCATGGAAAGTTAATGATGGTGACGCTGGCCGTTCAATCCGGGGCTCTAGCTTCTGGTGCAGTCCGATGCACTGAGGAGACAGATCTTGCGAGTCCTGGCCGTAGTTCCCGCCCGCGGAGGTTCGGCGGGCGTACCCCTGAAGAACCTCGCCCTGGTCGGCGGCGTCCCGCTGGTCACCCGAGCGGTACGGGCCGCCCAGCGGGCCGAGCTCGTGGACCAGGTCGTGGTCAGCACCGACCACGCGGGCATCGCCGAGACCGCCCGTGAGGCGGGGGCGATCGTCGTGGACCGGCCCGAGGAGCTGAGCGGCGCGACCGCCTCCAGCGAGTCGGCGGTGCTGCACGCGCTCGACGCCCTCGGCGAGGACCCCGAGGTCGTCGTGCTGGTGCAGTGCACCAGCGCGTTCATCGACCCGGAGAGCCTGTCGGAGGCCGTGCGCAAGGTGCTGGACGGGGAGGCCGACTCGGTCGTGTCGGGGCTGCCGACGCACGAGTTCCTGTGGAGCGCCGCCGGAGGCGGCATCAACCACGACCCGGCCGTCCGGCAGCGCCGCCAGGACCGCGACCCCGAGTTCCGCGAGAACGGCGCCTTCTACGTCATGCGCACCTCCGGCCTGCGCGAGCACGGCCACCGCTTCTTCGGCCAGGTCGCCGTCCAGCCGGTGTCGCCCAAGCACGCCGTCGAGATCGACAACCCGGACGACCTGGAGCTGGTACGCGCGCTCGCCCCGTTCATCGACGAGCCCGAGCCGATCGACGTGGACGCCGTCATCACCGACTTCGACGGCGTGCACACCGACGACCGCGCCTACGTCGACTCCGACGGCCGCGAGATGGTGCTCGTCAGCCGCTCCGACGGGATGGGCATCGCGCTGCTCAAGCGGTCGGGGGTGAAGGTGCTGGTCATGTCCACCGAGCACAACCCGGTGGTGGCCGCCCGCGCCCGCAAGCTCGGCGTCCCCGTGCTGCAGGGCCTGGCCGAGAAGCGGACCGTGCTGCGCGACTGGCTGACCATCGAGGGCCTCGACCCGGCCCGCGTCGCCTACGTCGGCAACGACGTCAACCGGCGTACCCGAGCAGCCCGAACAGCGCCACCACCATCAGCGTGCCCATCAGCCCGAGCTCCTCGCCGAGG
>NZ_JBSFTC010000182.1:0-22538 GCF_053590415.1 Nonomuraea sp. NPDC003201 | reverse complement strand
CGAAGTACCGGCCGCTCTGAGCGGCGGCCGCGCCGAGCGTGCTCGCCGCGGCATCGGCGCGAAGCGGCGCCATCAGCGCCATGATCACGGCGAGCACGCCGAGAGAACCGACGATCAGGGGCCAGCGTAAGCCGCTCAAGGGCCGCCTGGTTTCAGACGAGGGTATGGCGTTTGCGCCCATGCCTGAGCCTCCATGTCTGAGATACGGAAACGGGAACACGTGGGGACACGCCATCAAGGCGTCACTTGGTGACTCAGTGTGGAAATGCTTCCGAAACATGTCAAGGTCGATCTGAAAAGTTTCAGACACATTCGGCTGCCTGATTCGGCGCTAAAGGGCCTCAGCCACCCCTGATGCGCACCGAAACTTTCGCCCGTTCCTCCCGCGAGGGACGGCAGGCCATGAAAGTTTCATATTTTGCGTCTGAACCTGGACGGATCAGGACGAAGGGACGGGGCCCGTCGAGTCGCGGACGCTGAGGGTCGTCGCCAGCTGGAGGTGCCGGGAGGCGGGCTGGACGCCGTCCGCCATACCGAGGACGGCCTCGACCGCCATCCGGCCCATGCCGACGAGAGGCTGCCGGACAGACGTGAGCCGGGGCGTGGTCCACTGGGTCTGCGGCGTGTCGTCGAACCCGGTCACCGACAACTCGGCCGGCACGGCGATGCCAAGCTCCTTGGCGGCGGCAAGGACCCCGACGGCGATCTCATCGTTGCCCGCGACGATCGCGGTCGGCCGCTCGTCGAGCGCGAGCAGGTCATGGCCGTGCCGCAGTCCCGCCTCGACGGAGAACGCCTCGTGGCGGACCAGTGCACGGTCCGGCGTGACGCCGGCCGAGTCGAGCGCGGCCTGGTATCCATGGAAACGCTCCAGCGAGGGGGCAGAGCGCAGCGGGCCGCCGATCCAGGCGATCCTGCGGTGGCCGAGCTTGATGACATGCTCGGTCGCCGAGCGACCGCCCGCCCAGTTGGTGGAGCCGATGCTCACGAGACGCGATTCGCTCGTATCGATCGGGTCGATCGTCACGACAGGCACCTCGAGCTCCTCCGCGGCGAGGAGCACCGAGTCGGGCACGGCGACGGCGAGCGCGATGACACCGACCACACCGGACGCCTTCTGCTCCTCCATCCAGGCCCGGGCCGCCGTACGGCTCGTGCTGATCGGCTCGTCGGGCGGCAGGCGAAGGAGGAGCTCGGCCTGCGCGGAGGTCGCCGCCAGGAGTATCCCTTGGAGCACCGTCCCGGCATAACGGGACTCCACGATGTCGAGCACCGTGACGAGGGTCCGGTCGCGGGTTCGCTCATGTCGCACCGCCGTCGGCATGTAGCCGATCTCGGCCATGACCCCGAGGACATGCTCACGCGTGCTCGCGCCCACATCGCTCCGCCCGTTGAGGACCTTCGAGGCGGTCGCCGGCGAGACGCCGGCCAGTCGGGCGACGTCCGCCAAGGTGGCTCGCTCCGAACGACCTCGCCGTGACATCAGGACTCCTTTCGGGCTTCGAAACTATTTCGAATCTACCACGGACCCCTCCCCTCATTGCCGCCCGGCATCCTCGATGTTCCTCCCGTTGACACGGGGCAGACACGCCACCTAGTGTCCTGGCAGCACCGAACAAGTTTCGAAATAGTTTCGAACCCATCCCCCCAGGACGAGAGGAGAGGCTCGATGCGGCTCTCCCAGAAGGCAAGGCTCCTTTCCGCGGCACTCGTGCCGATGCTCGCGCTGACCGCTTGCTCGGGCGGCTCCGGCGGCGGAAGCGCGACCGGCAGCGGCGGTGACCAACAGGTGAAGCTCACGGTCTGGAGCTGGGACGGCACCGTCGCGGGGGCCGTTCCCGGCTTCCAGGCCGCGAACCCGAACATCAAGGTCGAGGTCGTCAACGCGGGCTCGTCCCAGGACGAGTACAAGGCGCTCGACAACGCCATCCAGGCCGGTTCCGGTGTGCCTGACGTCGTGATGTTCGAGTACTTCGCCGTGCCCTACTTCGCCATTCCCGGCAAGCTCGCCGATCTCGGCACGTACGGCGTCGAGACCTTCAAGAAGGACTACGTCCCGGGCGCGTGGAGCGACGTGACGGTCAACGGCAAGGTCTACGCGCTGCCGTCCGACTACGGCCCTTCGGCGCTGTTCTACAACACGGCCACCCTCAAGAAGGCCGGCATCGACAAGGCCCCGGCCACGTGGGACGAGTACCACGAGGCTGCCAAGAAGGTTCGGGCGCTCGGTGGCGACCACTACATCGCCCAGGACACGGGAGACATCTTCTTCCTGCTCTCGCTCATCTGGCAGGCCGGCGGTCGCCCGTTCAAGGTGGACGGCAACAAAGTGCACATCGACTTCACCGACGAGGGCACGACCAGGGCCGTGGCCTTCTGGCAGAAGATGCTCGACGAGGGCCTGATCAACACCAAGATCACAGGATGGTCCGACGACTGGAACCGGACGCTCAACGACGGAAGCCTCGCCACCCAGACCATGGGCGGCTGGCTGACCTCCACGCTGCCGGAGCGCGCGCCGAAGGCCGCCGGTGACTTCAGGGTCGCCTTGATGCCCCAGTGGAAGCAGGGAGACAAGGTCGGAGCGGCGAACGGCGGAAGCTCCTTCGGCATCCCGGCCGCGGCCGGGCACCAGGACGCCGCTTTCAAGTTCCTCGAGTACTTCACGCACGGCGGTGGTCTCTCGTCCCGCGTCGACGCGGGTGCCTTCGTGCCGAACACGTCGGTCCTGGACAGCGAGGCGTTCCAGAGCAGGGCCAACCAGTACTTCGGCGACCAGAAGGTCGGCGCGGTGCTGGCCGAGGCCTCGGAGACCGTCGGGAGCGGCTGGCAGTACCCGCCGTTCTTCGAGTGGGCACGCTCGATCTACGGCGACCTCGCGTCGCCGTACTACACCACGGGCAAGGGCTCGCTCGCCGAGATCCTCGAGCAGTGGAAGCAGCGCTGCATCCAGTACGGCAACGAGCAGGGCTTCCAGGTGGACTAGCGAGCCCTGGGCCACCTCAACGAATCGGAAGGAACACGGACATGGGCCTGGCACGTCGGGTCGACGTCACCGCTTCGGCCATGGCGTCGCCGGATGCCGCACAGCATTCGGCGCCGGCTCGCAAGCGCCGCAAGTCACAGATCGGGCTGGCGTTCATAGCGCCTTTCGGGGCGCTGTTCGCCCTGGTGTTCATCGTGCCCATCCTGTACGCCGCCTACCTCAGCCTCTTCCAGGACAAGCTCGTCGGGGGCAACACGTTCGTCGGATTCGCCAACTACGGCAAGCTGTTCCAGGATCCCCAGTTCTGGGACGGGGTGGGGCGCGTCTTCCGGTTCACGCTCGTCCAGGTGCCGATCATGCTGCTCTTCGCCATGGCGCTGGCGCTGGCGCTGGACTCCATGCGGGTGCACGGCACCAGGTTCATGCGGGTGACGATCTTCCTCCCGTACGCGGTGCCGGCGATCGTGGCGACTCTCATGTGGGGATTCCTGCTGGGCGTCAAGTACGGCCTGTTCGGCAGCCTCAACGAGGCTCTGGGCACGGACATCGACCCCTTCTCCCCCGGTACCACGCTCATCTCCATCGGGCTGATGGTGACGTGGGCGTTCACCGGCTTCAACATGCTCATCTTCTACGCCGCGCTCAAGGCCGTCCCCCGCGAACTGTACGAGGCGGCGGCGATCGACGGGGCGAACGAGCTCCAGATCGTCCGCGCGATCAAGCTGCCGGCACTGCGCGGATCCCTGGTCGTCACGATCATCTTCTCGATCATCGGCACCTTCCAGATGTTCAACGAACCGCAGATCCTGCCCTCGATGGTGGCCAACAGCGGCGTCACCACCTTCTACACGCCCAACCTGTACGCGTACAACCTGGCGTTCACCGGGTCCCAGCAGGGCTACGCGGCCGCACTCGCGCTCGTCATGGCGGCGATCACGATCACCGTCGCCTACGTCGTCCAGATCAGAGGGTTGAGGAATGCACCCGATCAGTAGCCGCCGGCTCTCCACGGTGGAGAACCCCAGGAAGAGCACGACCCTCACCGTGATGACAGCTCTGTTCATGTTGTACTGCCTGCTGCCGCTCGTGTGGCTGGTCATCAACGCGACCAAGTCGCAGGCCGACTTCGTGTCGTCGTTCGGGCTCGCGCCCGGTCGCGAGTTCGCCCTGTGGGACAACATCGTGCAGGTGTTCAGCTACCAGGACGGGATCTTCTCCCGCTGGCTCCTCAACACCGTTCTCTACGTCGTCGTGGGTGCGACCGTGTCGACCTTCCTGGCCGCCCTCGGCGGGTACGCCCTGGCGAAACTCGAATTCAGGGGCAAGCGGGTGTTCCTCTTCGTCGTGCTGGGATCGATCTCGGTCCCCGGCATCGCCCTGGCGATCCCGCAGTTCCTGCTGTTCGCGCACGTCGGCATGACCAATACCCCGTGGGCGATTCTCATCCCGTCCTTCATCAACCCCTTCGGGTTGTACCTGATGTGGGTGTTCACGGCCGAAGCCGTGCCCACCGGCCTGCTGGAGGCCGCGAAGATCGACGGCGCCGGGGAGTTCAGGACCTTTCTCCAGATCGCGCTCCCGCTGCTCGCACCGGCGAGCGTGACGGTCCTGCTCTTCTCGTTCGTGTCGATCTGGAACAACTATTTCCTGCCGTTGATCATGCTCAAGGATCCCGCCTGGTATCCGCTGACCGTCGGAATCAACCAGTGGAACAAGCTGGGCTCGACGGCGGGGAACGGCGCCCTCATCCAGAATCTCGTGATCACGTCCGCGCTGCTGACCATCATCCCGTTGATCATCGCGTTCCTCAGCCTGCAGCGGTACTGGCAGTCGGGCCTGTCGCTGGGCGCCGTCAAGGGCTAGCAGCGCTCCATTCACCAACGTTTCCTGAAGAGAAGTGAGACCATGACCCGATTCCGGATCGACGGCAGGCTGTGCGACGAGAGTGCGCTTCCGCACGTCTGGAGCAGATGTATCGGCGCCGGACGGGCGAACGAGGCACTGCGCGCGGACTGGCAAAAGCAATTCGCCGAGGCCGTCGCCGCATGCGGATTCGAGTACGTCCGCTTTCACGGCGTCTTTCACGACGACATGTTCGTGTACCGGGAGAGCTACGGCAGCGGTTTCGGCCCGAACACGCCCCTTGCCGCGCCCGTGCACACGTTCAGCTATGTGGACAAGGTGTTCGACTTCATCGTGGACTGCGGGGTCCGCCCGTTCGTCGAGCTGGGCTTCATGCCGCGCGAGCTGGCGACGGAGACGGAGACGGTGTTCTGGTGGGGCGCTCACTGCAGCCCGCCCAAGGACATGGCGCGCTGGGTCGAGCTGGTCACGAGGTCGGTCGAGCACTGGATCGACCGGTACGGCCTCCCCGAGGTGCGGCAGTGGCGGTTCGAGGTGTGGAACGAGCCGAACCTGGTTCCCCACTTCTGGACCGGCACGAAAACCGAGTACTTCGAACTTTACGAGCAGACCGTGACGGCGATCAAGAAGATCGATCCCGCCTTGAAGGTGGGCGGGCCCGCGACCAGCGTCTTCGTGCCCGACGACCGCTACCAGGGCGAGGTCGAGGACCGCTCCGCGATGCACGAGACGGCCGCCGCGGCCGACGTGGACGCGCTCGACTGGCGCCCGGTATGGATCGAGGAGTTCATCGCCTGGTGCGCCGAGCGCGAACTCCCGATCGACTTCATCTCCACCCACCTGTACCCCACCGACTTCGCGTACGGCACCGACGGCGAGGCCGTGCAGATCACCCGGTACGCCGACGCGACGTTCGACGACCTGACCCTCCTGCGCAAGCTCGTGAACAACAGCGCGTATCCCGAGGCGGAGATCCACATCACGGAGTGGTCGACGTCGCCGTCGGCCCGCGACTTCATCCACGACACGCCGTTCGCGGCGACCTCCATCACGCGGTCGTATCTGAAGTGCGCCACCCTCGCCGACTCGATCTCCTACTGGACCTTCACGGACGTGTTCGAGGAGGGAGGCGCCGGGATGGGACCGTTCCACGGCGGGTTCGGCCTGGTGAACGAGGGGGGCATCCACAAACCCACGTTCCACGCTTTCACGATGCTGGAACGGCTCGGCGACCGGCTGCTCCTCGCGACGCCCGACGGGGTCGTGACCCGTGACAGCCGGACGTCGGCCGTGTCGGCGGTGTTCTTCAACTACCCCGAGGACATGGGCAGGAGGGGTGTCGGCTCGGAGAACTCCTACCCGGCGACACGCGCGCTGGCCGAGATGGGGCCGAGCCGCAGGATCCACCACTCGATCGGCGGACTGGAGCCGGGTGCCACGTTCCTCGTCGAGATCGTGGACTGGGAGCACGGGAACGCCGCCGAGGCCTGGTACCGGCTCGGGTCCCCCCTCAACCCGTCCCGAGCCGAGAGCGAGTACCTGAGCGGAGTCGCCGACTCGCTCCTCAGGTTCGCGCTGACCGTGCCCGACAATGGTGTGCTGGACCTCGATGTCGAACTCGCGCCATGGGCCGTGATGTCGTTGAGGCGGTCGGCATGACCGCGTCACGGCCCGCCGGAGCACGCCCCAGGACCGATCGGCATCTCGCCGGCCGCCAAGGCTGACGCGGCGGCGCGGTCGCAGCGCCGCAGGGTGGGCAGGCCCTTGCGGGTGAGGCGGGCACGCGGCACCCGGCCCGCGCCGGGCTGCGGGTCCCGGCGGATCAGGCCGCGTCGTTCGAGGTCGCGGATGACGAGGCTCATCGCCTGCGGCGTGACGAAGGCGATGCGTGCCAGGTCCGCCGAGGACGGCCCGTCGCGCAGCCGCAGTTCGCTGAGCGCCATAGCGACCATCGCCGCGGGAGCCGCCGTCACCTTCGGCTTCCAGGCCACCTACAGCGGCACGAACTCCGCACCCACGCAATTCGCCCTCAACGGCACGGCCTGCACCCTCGCCACGTAGCGTCGAACGTCTGATGCATGGGTGCACTGCCACAGCGGTGCACCCATGCGGCACGCGAACGTCAGGTGCCGCTCAGGTGCGTGCCGTGTAACGACGGCCGGGCAGGCCGTTCCACGCCAGGCGGAGCCGACCGGGGATCGCTCCCCCCACCTCGGCAAGAGGCACTTGCGTGCCGTTTTCGTCGACGACGTTCAAGAGCGGGGTGTCCCCGGGTATTTCGACGACTATCCTTCCGGGGCGGTCGGCCGTGACGTCCACACGGGCCAAGGTCCCCGCCTGCCAGGCGAGCTCGACCTGATGTCCGCCGCGGCAGCGGATGCCTCGTGCTGATCCGGTGTGCCAGCTCGGCGGCAGCGCCTTGACGACCCGTCGCCTGGTCGACCTGGTGCACGAGCTCGACCCCACCCGGCCGGCCGCCGTGGGCGGCGCCCAGCGCCGTGGCTTCGACGAGCTCGGGGATGTGGCCGGCTACAACGGCGGCGGGGCATCGCTCTACCACAAGCCACCGTGGCCCAATCTGGTCTCCGAGTACGGCAGCCTCGTCGAGGACCGCCCCGGCATCTACGGCCCGCGGTACGCCCACGGCGTCGAAACCCCGCACCCCTGGCGGTCGGGCATCGTGCTCTGGTGCGGCATGCATCACGGCAGCATCGTGGCCGACATGGCCCGCATGGGCTTCATCGACTACTTCCGCCTCCCGCTGCGGTCCTGGTACTGGTACCGCCGCGAGCTTCGGGGCATCGAGCCGCCCCCGTGGCCGCTCCCCGGCACCGCGACCGCCCTGCGGCTGAGCGCGATCGAGTTCCGCTCCTACTTCGCCGGCCCCAACACGCTGCGGGCCGTCGCGGACGGGCCGGCCCCGGCGGAGCTGACCATCGAGGCCGTCGGCGGGGAACAATGGCGTGGCCAGTCTCGCCGCCTGGCCCCCGGCCCGCCCTCGCGCTCGTTCGTGCCCTCCTCCGGCGCCCCGCGCCTGCTGTCGGCCAAACGGCCCGTCTTCAGCAGCGGCTCACTGGCCGACCGCCCGGCGCACCTGATCACCGACTACTCCACCGGCGAGGGCTGGGTCAGCGCCACGAACCAGCCGGGCGCCTGGATCCGCGTGGACCTCGAGGGCCTGTGGCGAGTGGACACCGTCACGGTGCTCCTCGGCGAGCCGGACGCCGTGCCGTACCGGCTGGAGGTCTCCGACGGACAGGCCGCCGAGGAGGTGGCCACCGGCACCACCGAGCGGCGGATGTCGTTCGACCTGCGAGGCCGCGCCCTCCACGCGGTGAAGCTCGTGTTCCCGGAGGCTCCGGCCGAGGTCAAGGAGGTGAGAGTCCATGGTCGCTGACCACCCCTGATCACGGCCTTCTCCGACACGCTTCAGGCCACGGGGGGCAGATCGAGTCGGACGGGCTCGTCGCGGTCGCAGTACAGTCTGCCTTCGACGGCTCGTGCGGCGGCGACCTGGAGCGAGGAGCGGCGGCGCAGACTCGTTCTCCATGGAGAACACCCGGGCAACACGGGTGCTACGCCGAAGAACTCGGCGAGTACGTCGTCTTCTGGGCCTCGAAGCTCTACGCCCAGGACGACCCGGACCACACCGGAACGACACACAACCGGATGCTGTACGCCACCACCACCGACTTCCGCGAGTTCAGCGAACCCAAGATCTGGCACGATCCAGGGCATGCGGTCATCGACTCGGCCGTGATCAAGCACAACGGCGTCTACTACCGTTACACCAAGGACGAGCGGGACCAGACGCCTTCCGTGTCCAGCGCCAAGCTCATCACCGCCGAGAAGTCCCGAGAGCTGACCTCCACCACCTATGACTTCGTGGCCGACTGCCCCCTGGAGCCAAGCACGGCTCGGTGCTCCCCCTCACCCGCGCGGAGTGCGACCGGCTGCTGAGTGCTTACGGCGGCCAAGAGAGCGATTCCTGATCACCCACGATCGACCGCGGTCCTCTCCGCCCCATTGCCGCGCGCCGGTCATGGTGGCGCTGGGCTTCCGGGCGGACAAGGCGCGTTGGGCGCACCACCACAGCGGTGCACCCAACGCGGCCGTTCATGGCGTCGTCGCGCCACCGTGACCCTCGCCCCGGTAGTCGGCCTGGGCGCCTTCGCCAGGCTCAGGCGCGGCTCCAGCGTTGGTTGGCGCCGCCGTTGCACGACCAGATGGTCAGCTTGGTGCCGTTGGCGGTGGCGTTGTTCGGCACGTCCAGGCACTTGTTCGCCCCGACGGCGGTGATGGTGCCGTCGGAGTTGAAGCGCCACTTCTGGTTGTCCTGGCCGTTGCAGTCCCAGATGATGACGTTGGTGCCGTCGGCGGTGCCCCGGTTGTAAACGTCCAGGCACTTGCCGCCGTAAACCCGCAGCTCGCCGCCCTCGGTCGCCGTCCACTGCTGGCCGGCCTGGCCGTTGCAGTCCCAGATCTGCGCCTGCGCGCCGTTCGCCTGCGAGACATCAAGACACCTGCCCGACCCCACGCCCTTGATCGCACCCGTGGGCGGGGGTGTGACGATGCCCCCGCCGGTCACGACGTACATGGCCGCCCCGTGTCCGGGGACCGACGCGCTGATCGTCCCGGACGAGGAGGACGTCGTGTGCGCCCACAGGTCGCGCACCGAGTACGAGGACGCGGACCCCAGCCCCAGAGCGGAGGCGGTGGTGGAGACCGTCGAAGTGGAGGTGCCCCGGTTGAGCAGCACGACCGCGACCGAGCCGTTCGACATCGGCTTGCGCCAGACCTCCAGGTTGCCGTTGTCGCTGATCTTGTGGCCCTGCCTGCCGCCCCAGTCCTGGTTGACCGCGATGACCTCGGTGTTGGTGAGGATCGTACGCGTGTCGGCGCTCATCGTACGGATGTCGTTTCCGGCGATGAGCGGCGCGTTCAGCAGCGACCACAGGCTGAAGTGCGCGCGGCCCTCGGTCCCCGTCACCCCGCCGACGCCCACCTCCAGCATGTCCGGGTCGTTCCACCCGCCGGGGCCCGAGTACGCGTCGAGCCCGACCTGCTGGTCCAGGATGCCCGTGATCGAGTTCCAGTTGGCCGCGATGTCGCCGGTGTTGCGCCAGGAGTTGCCTACCGGCATCCCCCAGGTCCACACGCTCTCCTGGCCCCAGTTGCACAGGCTGTACACGATCGGACGCCCGGTGGCGGCCAGCGCGTCCCGCATGGCCGTGTACCGCTGCTGCCCGTTCTGGCCGCGGTGGTCACCGCAGTTGTCGTACTTCAGGTAGTCGATCCCCCAGGACGCCCACAAAGCCGCGTCCCGTCGCTCGTTGCCCAGGCTGGCCGGGTACCCCGCGCACGTCGTGATTCCGGCCGAGGAGTAGATGCCGAGCTTGAGCCCCTTGGAGTGGACGTAGTCGGCCACGGCCTTGATGCCGTTGGGGAACTTCTGCGGATCCGGCACCAGGTCACCGTTGGAGTTGCGGTTCTTGGTGGACCAGCAGTCGTCGATGTTGACGTAGGTGTAGCCTGCCGCCGCCATGCCGCTGGAGACCATGGAGTCAGCTGTCTGACGGATCAGGGAGTCGTTGACGTTGCAGCCGAAGCTGTTCCAGTCGTTCCAGCCCATCTGGGGCGTGCGGGCCAGGCCGTTGTCCAGCGCGGCGGCCGGCGACGTCTCACTGCCGATCGCGACGACCGAGCCGGCCGCGAGTACCGCCGCCAGTGCCAAGCCAAGGATTCTGCGCATCTGATTCCTCTACCTACCGGGGTGTCGGGGGGAGATCTCCGGGCGATCCACCGGGATGTCACACGTCAGGAGCGGGTCCAGCGCTGGTTGGCGGCGCCGCCGCAGGACCAGATCTGGAGTTTCACGCCGTTGGCGGTGGAGTAGTTCGGCACGTCCAGGCACTTGTTCGCCCCCACGGCGGTGATGGTGCCGTCGGCGTTGAAGCGCCACTGCTGGTTGGTCTGGCCGTTGCAGTCCCAGATGATGACGTTGGCGCCGTCGGCGGTGCCGGCGCCGTAAACGTCCAGACACTTGCCGCCGTAGACCCGCAGCTCACCGCTCGCGGTCGGCGTCCACTGCTGGTTGGCCTGGCCGTTGCAGTCCCAGATCTGCGCCTGCGCGCCGTTCGCCTGCGAGGCGCCGGAGACGTCAAGGCACCTGCCCGACCCCACACCCCTGATCGCTCCCGCACCAGGGGTGCCGCTCCCCGGCTGGCCGATGCTGCCCGATACCGATTGAAGCGCGCCGTACCAGGCGGCGGCCATCTTGTCGTAACCACCGGCGGTGGGGTGGATGCCGTCGATCAGATCGGAGGTGGTCAACTTGCTGTGCATGTCGACCAGGTGGACACGTCTGCCGCTGTTCACCTTGCTCTGGACGATGCCGGGGATCGCCGCGTTGAAGGTGCGGGCGGCCGACTCCTGGCCGGAGTTGGACAGCGGGATGATGGTGGCGACGAAGACGTCCGCGTCGGGCACGGTTGTGGTGATGTGGTCGATCAGCGTGGACAGCCGCTGCGGGGCACCGGCCACGTTGTAGTTCTGCAGGACATCGTTGGTGCCGATGTGCAGCAGCACCGTGCGCGGTGTGTACGTACGCAGCCAGCCGGTGATGTTCGCGTCGATCTGGTCGATCCGCCACCCGGGATGGCCCTCATGATCGTGGTCGCCCAGGCTGCCCGGCCCGTTGAACTGCGACCCGACGAAGTCGACCGTGTAGCGGCCGGCGGCCAGGCGCTGCCATAACCCGATCCGGTACCCGCCCGGCACCTGCGTGCCCTCGGTGATCGAGTCGCCCAGCGGCATGACCCGCACCCCGCCGTTGGACTCCGCGACGGCTGTCCCCGCCCCCATCGCCGTACCCGCTACCACCAAGGCCACGGCCATCAGCGCGGCGGCGCACCATCGTCCCCACGTACGCATGCTCACTCCCTCGCGGCGGTCAGGGGGCAGGTCGAATCGAGTAGCAATTCTTGCGCTAATGCCCTTGCGCTCCAGCCTGCCTGTTGCGGACACGAGGACCTCCTTCGGTGAGGATCGGCGACTTGGCATCGTGCTGAGTGGTCGCCGTAACCGGCCCACGGCGGGCACGGTCGGGTGCTGTCCCCTTCGGCATGCCGGCGGCGGCTCCCGATGCCGTTGTTAGCGTTAACATCACTCTGGTCAATCCGGGGCTCCTTCCACACCGGCCTGCTGAGGTGGTGGTGTGGCGGAGCAAACATGACGCGAGAAGATCCGTCAAGGGCCCCGCTCTCTTCCGCCGCGTGCCGAAGCGGCCTGATCAGAGCTGACCGGGCGCGGTCGCGCTGTCACGGCGGGCGAGCTGATGAAACGTTCATCCGGTGGCGGCGTGGCACGACCAGGACGCACCAGCGCACCGGCCTCCTGGGCGCCGACCATCCCATCGAACCGATTCGCCGACGTCTTGACGTGTTGCGTAGCCGTCTCCACACTGGGTCTGCAAGGCGGCTACCTCCTGCCGGAGTCGGTGGTGAACGGCAGGAGTCCTCGACGGTGACGCGTCCGGCGACGGACCGGTCGTGGATCGCGGCTGCCTCCCGCGACGTCTCATTGGAAGGTCGTGCAACCCGCGATCCAGGCGGGTTCCAGGTCGGCTCCGGGCGGAAACCGGCCGTCGAGTTCGAGCATCACCATCCCGTGCGCGAACGCCCACACCGCGCGGGCCAGATCCGCGCGGCCGTGCATGGCGCGCAGGATGGGACCGGCGGCCCGGTCCTCGAGTCCTTCGGGCAGCAACAGCCGCGGCAGCGGATTGGTGGTGGTCAGCCGGTAGAGGTGCGGCCGCGCCAATGCGAAGCTCCGGTAGGCGCGTGCGCAGGGCAGCAGCCCGGGCTCGGCGGCCTCGAGCGCCTCGGTCATCTCGGTCAGCCCGATCACGGTCAGCTCCAGCTCGACGGCCGCCTTGTCGGGAAAGTGCTTGTAGAGCGACGGCGCCCGGATGCCCACGCGCTCAGCGATGCTCCGCATGGACATCGCCTCGCGGCCGTCAGCCTCCAGCAGCTCCAGCGCGGCCGCGACGATCTGCTCACGGCGCTCAACCACGCCGCACCACCCGTCCGGCCACGAGCCGCGTCGCCCAGCCGAGCCCGGCGGTGAACAGCGGCGGCCAGCCGATCGGTGAGAGGGAGTAGCCGACCAGGATCACGACCGGAATCCAGCCGGAATTCGCGACCGCGACGATCCAGCGCCGCCCGCCCGCGACCTTGCCGGCCAGATCCGGCAGCAGGAAGAACGCCACCGCCGCCGCCGTGGTCGGCAGCCCGTACTTCGCCGACTCGAACACGGCGAACGCTCCGAGGAATCCGGCGAGCAGCACCCACCCCGCCCAGCGCACCCACGCACTCCAGCCCCGCATGACCTCAACGCTCATGACGCCTCCCTTCGCAATGGCTAACGGTGTTAGCTGGTATCGAGAGCATAAGCTAACACCGTTAGCCTTTCTAGAGTCGGGCAGCTGCTCGCCGAGGCACGGCAGGCGGTCAAGGTCCTGGCTGAGCGGGTGCGGCGTGCGCACCGCAGGCGGATATGGATCTCGGGGTGAGTGCGCCACCTGCGAGTTTCGGATCTCTCGTGCCCAGGCCTACCGGCTCATCGACATCGCGGCCACGGCCTGTGCCGTTGTCAGGTCGGCCCGCCGCTTCTCCGGGAGCAGCGCGTGGATCCGGACAACCTCCCTGAGTTCCCCAGCGGTGGGATGGTGCGGTGCGTTGGTGACCAGCGCAGGGATGACGCTGACCATCCCCAACCGGATCTGGATGGCGGCGATGTGCCAGTACAGCGCGGAGCCGGAGGGCGAGACGGCGGGCGCCCCGACAGACTGGCACTTCGCCCACCTCGCCGCGCGCGCCTCCGGGGGGACCGGCCTGTCGTCATGGTGGTAGGCCTGATCAGCAGGCGGCGTACCCGCGTGCCCGAGCCGGCGTGATGAGGCGGCGGGCGCCATCCACGGCTGGAGTGCCGCCCCCGCCGAGGTGGTCCACCGGGGCGCCCGGCCTATGAATAGTCGTCCTCGTCGTACTGCTCCAGGTGCAGCAGGGTGCGAATCTTTCCCACCGCTGGTTTTCCGTCGTAACGGATGGCGTTCAGCACCTCTTGGACGAGTGCGTCGCGGGTACGGGCACGGGCGGCCCCGAGCCAGTGGCGTTGCGCCTTCAGCGATTCGGCCTTGAGCCGGCCCATGGGACCGCGCAGTGCCCTGGGCCAGGCGGTATCGGTCAACTGCCGGATCTGTGTCTGGTTCGTGGTGGCGACCTGCGCCGCCCGGCGGCGTAGCACCGTGACGGACCGGCCGCCGTTGATCGCCTGTTCGAGTCGTTCGAGGGCGATGTTGTACGGGCGCACGATGCCCAGATAACGCCGGGCCGCCTGATCGTTGGTCAACGTCGTCCGGCTCGGCGTCGCCCGTGGCGAGGGGGTCGCCCGTGGGGAGGGGGTTGCCCGTGGGGAGGGGGTCGCGGTCGTGGGTGAAGGGGGCGCGACTGCGACGTGCTGGGTCGTGTCCATGGGCTCGCCCGAGCACCCGGTGATCATGGTGGCGAGGACTAACGTTCCGGCAATGATGCGCACAAGTCCGCCATTGATCCACTCCGTCACCGGCATGTCAAGCGGCCGGTTCATCGACCGGCCGTGCCTTCCGCTTCGACGCGGCGGAGGCGGTCCCGGGGCGGAGATGCGTTCGATCTTCACGATCTTGTCGTGGGCGAACGTGAAGGCCGCGGCGCCCACCACCCGGCCTCCGGCGACGAAGGCCAGGCCCGAGTCTCCGTCCACCTGGGCGAGCCGGACGAGGCGGGCGTACCTGGTGTAGGTCATCGCATGTTCGACGGGGCGGCCGCCGCGACCTGAAGCGTGACGTGGTCCGGCACCGGTGCCACGTACCCGGCCGGCACCAGCACCACCTCGGCCAGTCCGCCGCCACCCCCGGTGTAGGCGGCGACGCGCTGCCCGGAGGTCAGGCCCGTCGCTCCGGGGCCGACCTCCCGCACCGTCCCTGATACCTCAAGGCCCGACGCACAGGGTCACCGCGGCGGGCCATGACGTCGAGAAAGTCGATCCCGGCATAGGCCACGTCAATGGTCACCTCGCCCGGACCCGGGCGGAGCTCGTCCACCCCGAGCCACGGGAGTTCGACGTACTGGACATCCTGCACGCACTGTCCGACCCCACCCGGATGACCATCGTCACCACACTGCACGCCGCGCCCGAGCGGGCCTGCGGCACGTTCCCGTGGACGTCGCGCCGTCCACGCTCACCCATCACTTCCGGGTCCTGCGCGAGGCCGGGCTCATCAGGCAGCGTGACGACGGCACCCGCCGGCGGACCGTCCTGCGCCAGGAGGACCCCGAAGCCCGTTTTCCCGACCTGGTAAACGCGATCGTGACCGCCTATGAGAGCGACCTCCACTGAACAGCCCGCTGAATGCGGCATGATGACGTTCTCGAGATCGGAGGCTCGTGGACGCCGGAGTCAATCGCATCGACGAAGTCGATTTCGACGTTCACGCCAAGGGAGAGCTACGCGCGCAGGCCCGGCGTGCGGCCGTGCAGGCTGCCCGAGCCAAGGCACTGTTGTACGCCGAGGCGGCGGGAGCCCGGCTCGGGCCGGTGCTGCACATCCAGGACGTCGATCCCGAGTCGGTGGGCAACGAGCGTTACCGCGGCCATGCAGGGGGCGGCGCTACCTCTGAGGAGGATCTCGCCCCTGGCCACGTGGTCGTCTCCGCCGCCGTGGTGCTGGGGTTCGCGCTCGCGGCCGGGTGAGCCGCACGGGCCGGCCTCGGGCCCCGGTGCCGGCGCGAACGGCCTGCCGGCAAAGGGTGTTCCGCTTCGGTAGACGATCGTTTACATGTCGCAGGAACGGTAGCGTTGATCGCCCAGGTCCTTGTCGCCGCCACCACGGGTTCATTCGTTCAGGTAGTCATAGCGCTCGCCGGCCGGGCCGATGATCACCTGGCCGTCGCGGACCCGCCACTCCGTCTGGCCATCGATCTCGTGGTACGCGAGGAAGAGCCCGCGCACGCGGTCGCCGTCGATGTCGTCGCCGGGCAGGGCGGCGGCCTGGCGGATCACGTCGAGCACCTCGTCCACGTATTGCGCACGAACCGCACGGGCGTA
Organism: Nonomuraea sp. NPDC003201; assembly: GCF_053590415.1. Lineage (NCBI taxonomy): Bacteria > Bacillati > Actinomycetota > Actinomycetes > Streptosporangiales > Streptosporangiaceae > Nonomuraea > Nonomuraea sp. NPDC003201. The sequence goes on along the minus strand of NZ_JBSFTC010000182.1, from coordinate 6,545 downwards.
GCAGGCGGCGTTCAGCCACCCTCCTTCGGGGAAGGCCCAGCCCGGCTCGGGCGCGTCGCCGACGATACGCTTGAACGAGCGTTTCTGGGCATCGGCCGCGAACTCCAGCCACCCTCGGATGTAGACCCACGCTCCCATGGCAGGTCCTCAGCTGGAGTGGATGCCGGTCACGTGGACGTGGCCGCCGGTGTCCACACCCAGGCGGGAGGCCCAGGTCAGGGCGTCGTCGAGAGGGGCGAGGTCGTCCGCCAGGCGGGCGGCGGCGAGCGTGGCGGGTGCCTTGCCCTGGTCCAGCAGGACGTTCCACTGGCGAGTGGTGAGGGCCAGGTATCGCAGGTCGGGCAGGTCGGCCACGACCGTCAGGTCGTGTACGTTGGCGCGGGAGAGGTCGAGGCCGCGCAGGTTCGGGACGGAACGCAGCGGCGCAAGGTCGATCGGCGCGTGATCCGGGGTGGTGCCCAAGTCGAGGGCGGTGAGGTGGGCGTGGCCTGACAGTGGGGTCAGGTCGGCGTCCGCTTCCAGGGTGACGCGCAGGGACTCCACGGGCAGAGACCTGAGCGGCGTCAGGTCGCGGGTGGCGCAGCGGTTGAGGTGCAGTGTCCTCAGGCACGGGGCGGCGGTGAGCGGGGTCAGGTCGACGGGGCTCGGGGCGTCGTTGACGTACGCCGCCTGGATGCCAGGTGGGACGTCCCGGGGCAGCATGTCGATCATCTTCTCGGGGCCGAGACGGTAGGAGGGCTCCGGAAGGTAGAAATCCTCCACTTCGTCGTCGTCCTCATCCTCCTGCTCGTACTCGCCGCGTTCCAGCAGGTCCAGGTAATAGCCGAGGAGGGAGGTCACCGAGTCGGCGAGGTAGGCGGGGCCGTCGTCGTGGTCGCGGCCCACGCGGATGACCTGGCCGAGGCGGCCGTTCTGGGCGGGGGACAGGTCCACCGCCAGGAAGTTGCCGTCCTCGCCGGTGGCGAACGGCAGCCAGGCGGGGTGACCGCCGCAGCGGCGGACGGTGCCGGGCGGGTCGGTGTCGAAGACGACCGAGTTCCAGCTGAGGTCCCAGGAGCCCGGCATCGGCTCACGTACGTCCTCGTGCACGGCGACCACGCTGTTCAGCTCCATCCAGAGGCTCCCGAACGGGCGGAGGCCGTCGTAGTCGTCGCCGTTCGCGAGTTCGTACAGTGCCCGGAGGTCGGCGGGGAGGGGGCTGCCGAGGAGGCGTTCGGCCTCTTCCAGGTCGGCGGCCGTGGCGGGTGGCCGGAGCGGCTGGGGGCGGCCGAGGAGCTCCGCGCCCCGCTCCATGAACGCGCGGAAGCGCGCCACCGCCAGCTCAGGGTCGCCTGCCGGGGCGGCCGTGCCCTCCTCCTGCGTGAAGCCGGGCTGGGGCAACTGGTAGTCGGGGTCGAGGACGACCTGGAATCCGGTGGCCAGCATCCCGCGCAGGCTCCTGACCGTGTCCGTGAATGCGACCAGTTCATATTCTCCGGACGGCAGGCACCTGATCTCCAGGTTGGCGCGTTGCCAGCCCCGCAGATCGTGCAAGGCCCTCGCCAGCCTCGCCAACTCCGTGAAGGGAGAAGGCAGGTGGCCCACCAGCCTGGAGTCTCCGCCCATGGCGTAGCCGCCGGCTATGGAGCCGCCGCCGGAGCTCACCGAGCTGCTCAGCACGGCCCGTGTCCAGCCAGGCGGCGCCGCCGCGACGATGGCCTCGACGATCGGTCGTACGGCTGCTTCCACCATGTTCCGTCCTCATCCTGTCGGCAGTGCCGGTCAGTATGCCAGCGGGTGGCGACAAAGCGTTAAAATTCACATATAGCCACAAATGGGGATGAATAGGTCGATCTGGACGAGATTCTTATCGCCTTTGCTCGTCATGATCGCCGTGACAGGCTCGGCTCTCGTTTTGCCGGTCTCCGGATCGGTTGCGAGAACGTGGTCGCCAACCTTTACTTCTTCGATCGGCTTCGACGATCCGTCTGCAATGACAAACGGGGTCACCCTTCCATGCGCACCTGCTGTTCGAGAGCCGACCTGTTAGGTGACTCCACAAGTACGGACCCGGGCTCCGCCTTCCACCGAAGTCTGTTCTAGCCGATGAGGGCCTCGGCGATCTGACGGGTGGTCTGCGCGGCGACCCTCGGGTTGACGGCGGCATAGGTGGTGTAGGCGTTCAGGCCGGTGGCAAGGGCCCAGCCGCGACCCCGGGTCCAGGTGGCGTCATCTACATCGAGGGTGGCGCGGAAGGCGGCCCGGCTGTCGGCCGACATCAGGGTGAAGGCGATGGTCAGATCACAGGCCGGATCGCCGATTCCGAGCCCGCCGAAGTCGATGACCGCGCTGAGACAGCCGTCGACGGTCAGCAGGTTGCCGGTGTGGAAGTCGCCGTGGAACCAGACCGGCCGTCGATCCCATCCTGGGGCGTTCAGGGCCGCGTTCCACAGGTCGGTCATGGCAGTGGTGTCGAACACGTCGCCGACCTCTGCGATGGCGGCCCGCGTCGCGCGATCCCGGTCGGCCAACGGCCGGCCGATGAGGTCCTCGCGGGCCTCCACGGCCTGAACGTCCTCGGGTCTGAACTGCTGAAGGGCGGTTAGGAATTCCGCCAGTCGGACGGCGGCCGCAGACGAGTCGGCCAGTGCCTCGACGGTCGCCACCTCGCCCTCCAGCCAGCGGGACACCGCCCACCGCCACGGATAGCCGAAGTCGGGCTCACCCACTCCTACCGGTACCGGGATGGCCAGGGGCAGTCGCGGGGCGAGCCGGGGCAGCCACTCGAGTTCCTTCTCGGCCTGTCCGATGGCGCCGTCGTGGCGGGGCAGCCGGACGGACAGCTGCTCGCCCAGCCGGTAGATCACATGGTCCGAGCCGGCCGGATCGAGCAGCTCCAGAGGCAACGCGGCCCACTGTGGGAACTGCGTATCGACCAGCCTCCTGACCAGGGCGGCATTGATCGTGGGGCGGGTGTCCGCGGTTCTCACGGTTGCCAAGAGCACCTCCTGCGATCGGCCCGCGCCGTGCGGTGGGCGGCTCGACCATCACAGTGCACTGTGGCTTGCCTGTCGACCGGATTTCTCCGGCCGGACTGTCAAATGCCCTCTCAGAAGACCTCTACTGTGCCGTGTCCGATGTGCTCAAGGGTCGGCGAGCTGGTCACCGAGCGGGCTGCGCCGGTACAGGACCTGCCGTCCGTGGCGGACCCGGATGACCAGGCCCGTGGCGTGCATGACGCGCAAGTGCTGGGAGATGGCGCTGGAGGTGACCCGCAGGCGGCGCGCGAGCTCGATCGTCGGCAGCGGCTCACTGAGCAGGTGGAGCAGTCTGGCGCGGGGCGCGCCGAGCAACTTGGTCAGAGCGGTCGTGTCCGGGGCCGGCGGCGGCGTCCACAACGTGGCCACGGCGCGGCTGGGATAGACCAGGCTCGGCGGTACGTCGGGGTGGAAGGGTGGGGCCGGCTTGTGGGCGAACACCGACGGCATCAGCAGCAGTCCGAGGCCGGACGAGGGGACGTGGTGCCGTCCGATCATCTTGGCGATGTACAGCACCCCCTCATGCCAGCGCAGGTTCGGGTGCATGTCGGCGAACAGCAGGCGTGCCCCGCCCATGGCGAGTTGCCGCGCCCGGTAGGTCATGTCGGCTTCCAGGATCAGCCGCATCCTGGGCCAGACCGGTTCGATGACCAGCTCCCAGTAGCGCTGCAGCAGCTCGCAGGCCGCGTCGCGGAACCTGACGGCAGCGGCGTCGTCAGCGGGGACCGGCCCGGTGACGAGCGCGGCCAGCAGGTCGCGGCGGACGTGCTCCGGGGCTGTCTGCCGGACGAGGGCCAGCTCTTCCTCGAAGGCCGGGGCGAAGGTCGTCGGCCGAGGGGTCAGGAAGTCCGGCAGGACGAGCCGTTCCCCGACCAAGGACAGGAGCAGGTCGACATCGGCCGCGTCGAGTTCGCCGAGCACCGCCCTGCGCCACGGCAGGTGCAGCACGTGCAAGCCGGGCTCTCGCAGCACCCGCAGGCTGAACACCGTCTCGGACAGCGGCGAGATCGCGAACCGGGTGTCGGCAAGGTCCTCGACGCTGAGCTCGTAACTGATCATTAAGCTGTACGCTACATCCTTTGGCGGTATCCGGCCGATGCGCTGGGCTTGCGCCCATGAAACATGCAGCTCATGGACAGCGCATCGCCATCGTGACCGGGGCGGCGCGCGGCATCGGCGCCGCGGTGGCAAGGCGGCTGGCGGGCGAAGGCCTGGCGGTCGCGGTGATTGACCTGGACGGGGCCGATTGCGCCGCCACCGTCGAAGCGATCATCACCGATGGCGGAAGGGCGATGGCGTTCACGGCCGACGTCTCCGACGAGACCGCGGTCATCGGTGCCGTCGCCCGTATCACCGCCGCACTCGGGCCGCCGACGGTGCTGGTCAACAACGCAGGTATCGGCCCGCAGGCCGATCTGGTGGAACTGGCCACGCACCAGTGGCACACGGTTCTCGGGGTCAACCTGAATGGACCATTCTTCCTCACCCGGGCCGTCGCCCCGCACATGATCGAGGCCGGGTGGGGCCGGATCGTCAACGTGTCGAGCATCTCTGCGGTCGGCGACGCCGCCCGGGTCGACTACGGCAGTGCCAAGGCCGGTCTGATCGGCTTCACCAAGTCCCTGGCCCTGCAACTCGGCCGGCACGGCATCACCGCCAACGCCATCGCGCCCGGCTTCGTCGTCAGCGACATGACCCGGGCCACGGCACGCCGGCTCGGCCGCGACTTCGCCGAGCACCAGCGCATCGCGGCCCAATCCATCCCGGTCGGTCGGGTCGGCCAGCCGGAGGACATTGCGCACACCGCCTCCTATCTGGTCAGCCCGGAGGCGGGGTTCGTCTCCGGGCAGGTCGTCTACGTCGCCGGCGGACCGGTGGACTGACCATGCCCCTGATTCTGCTGCTGGCCCTTGTCTGCGGGGTGGCGGTCGGCAACGTCTATTTCCCCCAAGCCGTCAGCCCCTCGATCGCCACCGGTTTGGGCATCGCTCCCGAGGAGGCCGCGCAGGTGGTGACCGCGACGCAGCTCGGCTACACAACCGGGATTATCCTGCTGGTACCGCTCGGTGACCGGGTCCCGTACCGCAGGTTGATCGTCACCCTGCTGGTGCTCACGGGCCTGGGGCTCCTCGCCGCAGCCAGCGCGCCCGGGTTGGCAGCGCTGCTCGTCGCCGGCGTGCTGGTCGGCGTCACGACCGTGGTCGCACAGATCATCGGCCCGATGGTTGCAGGACTGGTGGACGCGGATCGGCGCGGACTGGTCAGTGGCACGCTGCTGGCAGGGTCGCTCGGTGGCATGTTGTTGTCGCGCGCGCTCGGTGGGGCGCTCGCCGAGTCGCTGGGGTGGCGGGCACCATACCTGGTGGCCGCGGTACTCGTCCTGATCGTCGCACTCCTGCTGCTCCGGGCAGTGCCGGCGGCGCCGCCGTCAGTGGCGGCAGCGCAACGGTACGCTTCGCTGCTGATCGAGCCACTGCGCCTGCTGCGCAGCGAGCCGGAACTACGCCGCTCGTGCCTCTACCAGTCAGCGGTCTTCGCCGGGTTCTCGGCGGTCTGGACCGGCGTCGCGCTGCTGCTGACCAGCCCGCTCTACGGCCTGGCCGCATCGACGGTCGGCATGCTGGCCCTGGTCAACGCGGCGACGATGCTGTGCACGCCGATCGCCGGACGTCAGGTGGACCGGCGCGGGCCGGACGCGGTCAATGTCATCTGCTTGATCGGGGTGATCGCTTCGGCGCCCGTGCTCGCGGTCGGCGGTCTCGGCGGGATGCTGGGCCTGGCGGGGCTCGTACTCGGATCTCTGTTACTGGACATCGCCATGCAATCCGGGATGGTCGCCAATCAGGTCCGCATCTACAGCCTGCGTCCCGACGCCCGCAGCAGGCTGAACACCGCCTACATGGCCTGCATGTACGTGGGCGGCAGCGTGGGTTCCTGGCTCGGGATAGGCGCCTATGGGCAGGCGGGCTGGCCGGGCGTGTGCGTACTCGTGGCTTTGGTCACCGCACTCGCACTGGGCGGGGGCATGGCGGCCCGGCGCCGGCTGTACCGCCATCGCTCTTCCAGATATGCACCTCAGCGCTTCCTCTCGACGTCCCGGCGAGACACCTCGGCTCGGGGCAAGCTTTCCCTATGTCGAGTCCATAGCGGGACGACAGCGACCTGTGCCTGTGGCGCGAGGACGGGGAGGGGAGCCTGCAGGGCCCGGACGGGGTGATCGAGGTGGAGGGGTTCGGCTTCTTCGGCCACATCACCGCCTGGAACGTGGCCGGCACCAGGGCCGCCGCCGCGCAGGCCATCACGGACCCGACCGGCCGCACGGTGACCGGCTGGGACCCGGACGTCTCCGTTTATCTAGGGCGGTCAAGCGAACTAGCTGGTAAGCCGCTTGACGGCCTGTCAGGCAAGTAGGCAGCCGTGTCTGCCCCGTCAGTGAGGTGATCTCAGCGAAATAGTTCGGACGAATTGGGATTTCTTGGACGCCACTGGTGGCGTTCCGGGCCTATCGGGAGGAGTTGCCGAAGGCCG
>NZ_JBSFTC010000181.1:0-22980 GCF_053590415.1 Nonomuraea sp. NPDC003201 | reverse complement strand
GGTCTTGATCGAACGGGTGCCGAGCATCGCCGCCCGCTGGTCCGCGCCGACCCGGTCAACCCCGGGCAGGCCGTGCAGGAAAGCTCGCAACGCCGCCTCCGAAGAGGCCACGTCCGCGAGCGAGGTGGTCGCTACGCTCATCGCGATCGGGTCTTTCTCGTGCGTGAGGGGGCCGGCCAGCCGCCCGGCGGGGCGGTGGAGGCGCGTTCGATCAGCTTGGTGTCCAGGACGATGCGGCTGGCGCTGCCGCCGGCCTCGTCGGGGTCGAGCCGGCGCAGCAGCAGGCGCATGGCGAGCACACCCTGCTCGACCATCGGCCGGTCGATGACGGTCAGGGGCGGCCTGAGCAGCGGGCCGGTGTCCAGATCGTCGAAGCCGATCAGGCTGATCTGGCCGGGGATGTCGATCCGCATGTCGTGCAGCGCCTTGAGCACACCCAGCGTCATGAGGTTGTTGGCGGCGAAGATGGCCGTGGGCGGCTCGGGCAGCGACAGCAGGGACAGCGTGAGCTGGTAGCCGCTGTGCTCCTTGAAGTCGCCGACCAGGTCGTACTCGGGCGGCACCTCGATGCCCGCCTTGGCGAGCGTCCCGACGAACCCCTCGCGCCGCAGCCGCCCGGGGGTGGTGTCCAGGGTGCCGCTGATCGCGGCCACCTTGGTGTGCCCGAGGGCCAGCAGGTGCTCGGCCGCCTGCTTGCCGCCGCCGTCGTTGTCGACCAGCACGGCGTCGAACCGTTCGCCGCCCGCCAGGTCGCGGTCCACGAACACCAGCGGCACGTCGGCGTCGCGCACGTGCAGCGGCGTCTGGTCCTGCTCGGTGGCGGGGGCGAGGATGATGCCGTCGACCCTGCGCACCAGGTCCGCCAGCACGTCGTCCTCCTGCTCGCCGCTCTCGTCGCTGTTGGCGAGCAGGATGCGGTACGGCTCCGTACGCGTGACGGACTCCATGCCCTTGACCACCGCGGCGAAGTACGGGTTCGTGATGTCCGGGACGACGACACCGATCGTGTTGGTACGCCCGGACTTCAGCGACTGCGCCGCGGCACTCGGCCAGTAGCCCAGCTCGTCGATGGCGGCCTGGATCGCCTCGTACGAGCGCACCCGCTGGCCCCGCAGGAAGCGCGAGACCGTGGCGGGAGAGACCCCCGCGCGAGCTGCTACGTCATGGATGGTGACCAAGTGAGCTCCAAACTGAAATCGATGTCAGTGATGATGGCAGGATCCGGCCACGGAGTGTCAATGGCATGTTTCCAAGTCGTTACTTCCACGGACATTTGCCCAACTCAGGGCCCCGTCCGGCCACCCTCCCCCTGGATTTACTGAAACCGTTGTCAGTAGAACGGGCGTGGAGGAAACATCGGATGTAGTAGCACTCATCAGCGCCGCAGCAGATCCCCTGGAGCGCTCGTCCAACACTCCCGCCCCATATCGGCTCAACCGCCAGGGCCTGGGACGGAAGAACGATGCAGGCCGGGCAGCGCGACTGATTCGCAACTCAGGAAGCCCTTGACCACATCCGATGTTTCGCCTACGTTACCCGCAAGTCGAGAGTTGCGAAATTTTTCGCACAGCGCCAACACGACAGAGGGTGTCACGGATGTCCGATTCCCGTATCGACGAATTCCGGCAGCGCAGATTCGGCCTGTTCATCCATTGGGGGCTCTACGCGCTGGCGGCCCGCCACGAGTGGGTCAAGCAGCGCGAGCACATGTCCGACGAGCAGTACCAGCGGTACTTCGAGCGCTTCGACCCCGATCTGTACGACCCCGACGCGTGGGCGGAGGCCGCGCAGCGCGCGGGGATGCGCTACACCGTGCTGACCTCCAAGCACCACGACGGCTTCTGCCTGTGGGATTCGGCCCTGACCGACTACTGCGTCAGCGGCACGCCGTACGGCAAGGACCTGATCGGCCCGTTCGTCGAGGCGTTCAGGGGCAGGGGCCTCGGGGTCGGGTTCTACTATTCGCTGCTGGACTGGCATCACCCGGACTTCCCGATCGACGGGCTGCACTCGTCGTACGTCGAGGGCGGCACATTCCCCGACCGCGATGTCACGAAATATGCGGATTATCTGCACGGGCAGGTCGAGGAGCTGCTCACCCGCTACGGCCCTATCGACACGCTCTGGTTCGACTTCTCCTACGCCGGCCGGGTCAAGCAGGGCAAGCCCATCTACGGCGGCAAGGGCAAGGCCGAGTGGCGCTCGGAGGAGCTGGTCGACAAGATCCGCCGCATCCAGCCGGACATCCTCATCAACAACCGGCTGGAGCTGCCGGGCGACTTCACCACGCCGGAGCAGTTCCAGCCCCCCGCCCCGCTGTCGACGGTCTGGGAGGCCTGCCAGACGCTGAACGGAAGCTGGGGCTACGACCGGGACAACAACGCGTGGAAGTCGCCCGGCCTGCTGATCCGGATGCTGATCGACTCGGTCTCCAAGGACGGCAACCTGCTGCTCAACGTGGGGCCCAACGGCCGCGGCGAGTTCGAGCCCCGGGCGCTCGACACGCTGCGGGAGATCGGCGACTGGATGCGGCTGCACAGCCAGTCGATCCACGGCGCGGGGACGAGCCAGTTCCAGGCTCCCGAGCACTGCCGCTACACCCAGCGCGGCGACCGGCTCTACGTGCACGTCTTCTCCTGGCCGTACCGGCACCTGCACCTGCCGGGGCTGGCGGGCAAGGTCCGCTACGCGCAGCTGCTCAACGACAGGTCGGAGATCCGCGTGTGGGCGCCCGACCCGAAGGTCGACAACGGAAACGTCAACTTCTTCACGATCCCCGAGGGCACCCTCACCCTCGAGCTTCCCGTGGAGCCGCCGGACGTGGCCGTCCCGGTGATCGAGCTCTTCCTCTGAACAGGCTGAAAGGCGATACCCCCCCATGGACAACCCCCTGCGCGGCCTGAACACCAGCGGCCTGAACCGGCGCCAGGTTCTCAGCCTCGCCGCCATGGCGGCGGCGGCCGTACCCCTCACCGCCTGCGGGAGCGGCGAGCGCACCCGCCAGGCCGGCCCCGCCTCCTCGACCGCCTCCGCGTCCGGCAACTCCGCGGTGATCAACCCGGACCGGCCGGAGAGCGCGCTGTTCCCCTACGCCGAGGCGGAGCAGCTCTTCGACTCGCTGCCCTGGCCCAAGACCAACGTGCCGGAGCCCACGTCCAAGGTCACCGTCACCGTCGCGATCATCCCGGGTCAGCGGCACGAGGTGCGGCACGCGCAGTTCGCCAAGTTCATCAAGAAGCGGCATCCGAACATCGAGATCAAGGTGGAGGTCACGCCGTTCGACGACTTCCGCACCAAGTACCTGACGGGCGCCGCCAGCGGCGTGCTGCCCGACATCATGTACTCGCAGTTCCAGTGGGGGCAGAGCTTCATCAAGAACAACCTGTACCTGCCGCTGGACGACTACATCGCGGCCACGCCCGAATTCAACCGCGCGGACTTCTCCAAGGCGGCGCTCAGCTACTGGGAGCGTGACGGCAAGCTCTACGCGCTGGGCACCGACTCGGCGCCCAAGCTGCTCTTCTACAACAAGGAGATCCTCGACAAGGCGGGCGCCAAGGCGCCCGACGCCTCGTGGACCTGGGACAAGCTCATGGAGGCGGCCCGCGGGCTGGTCTCGGGCACGGGCGCGCAGAAGGTCTTCGGGTTCACGCCGGTGCCCAAACCCACCAGCGATCTCACCGCGACGTTCCTGCGCGCCCACGGCGGCCGTTACCTGACGGCCGACGAGACCAAGTGCGTGATCCAGGAGCCGGCCAGCCGCGACGTGCTCAAGCGCTGGATCGACCTGCTGATCAAGGACAAGGCGATGCCCGACCTGGCCGAGACGCAGGCGACGGCGAAGGTGGAGCCGTTCACGCTGGGCCGGGGCGCCCTGTACGTCGGCGGCGCGTGGAACATCGTCACCCTGCTCACCCTGCCCGCCGAGCAGCAGTTCGAGTGGAGCCTGACGCACGTGCCCAGCGGCCCCGAGGGCCGCTTCACCCCGGTCCTGGGCAGCGCCTTCGGCATCACCAGCAGGACGCGCAACCCCGAGGCGGCGTGGATCGTGCTCAACTCCCTGCGCTCCTACGCCGGCCACCGCTTCTTCCTCGACACCCCGCCGTCGCGGCTGTCGGCGTTCGAGGAGAACCTCCAGGACCTCAAGCTCGACAAGGAGGTGATCGACACCACCAAGGACTCGCTGCACAAGTACGGCACCAGCGACGGCGTGCTGAGGCTGCCCGCGACGCCCAAGCTCGAGGACCTGACCAAGCCGATCTGGGAGCGGGTCATGTCGGGGTCGCTGTCGGTGGACGAGGGGCTCAAGCAGGTCACCGAGCGGGTCACGCCGATGCTCGCGGAGAACGTCTGATCATGGCCGCCTCCCCGCTGGTCCGGCGCGAGGCCCGCCGGTTCCACCTGTTCGCCCTGCCGTGGAGCATCGGCTTCGTCTTCTTCACCGGCGGGCCCATCGTCGTGTCGCTGGTGCTCAGCTTCACCCGCTACGAGCTGCTGTCGTCCCCGCAGTGGGTGGGCCTGGACAACTACGCCCAGCTGCTGCGCGACCCCGACTTCTGGATGGCGACGAAGAACACCGTGTACTTCGGCGCCGCCTCCGCCGCGGCCGGTGTCGTCTACAGCCTCGCCGCGGCGCTGCTGCTCAACATCAAGGTACGCGGGCAGGCGATCTTCCGGACGATCATCTACATGCCGTCGGTGATCTCCGGCATCGCCACCGCCCTCCTCTGGATCCACGTGCTGCATCCCGACTACGGCCTGGTCAATTACCTGATCGGCCTGGTGGGCATCCAGGGGCCCGGGTGGCTGACCGACGCGAGCTGGGCGATCCCCGGCCTGGTCATCATGACCACCTGGACGACCGGGAACGCGATGATCATCTTCCTGGCCGGGCTGCAGGGCGTGCCCGCCTCGCTGTACGAGGCCGCGCACATCGACGGCGCCGGCTGGTGGAGCAGGTTCAGGCACGTGACGGTCCCGATGATGTCGCCGGTCATCTTCTTCAACCTGGTCGTGGGCTTCATCGGCAGCCTGCAGGCCTACCAGCTCATCCTGTTCATGACCGACGGAGGGCCGGCCAACTCCACCCTGGTCCTGGGCCTGTACGTCTACCGCTACGCCTTCAAGTACTTCGAGATGGGCTACGCCTCGACGATCGCCTGGGCGCTGTTCTTCCTCGTCATCGTGTTCACCGTGATCCAGTTCGCGCTCGCGCGCCGCTGGGTCCACTACGAGGCCAAGTAGGTCACCAGATGGCAATCAAGGTCCTGCCCGCACAGGCCCGCCCGGTGGAGAAGCGGCCCGTGGCCCCCGCCCAGGCCGAGCGGATCCTCCGGGTCCAGCGCCTGACGGCCTACGCGCTCCTCGTCCTGGCCTCGGCGGCCAGCCTGCTCCCGCTGCTGTGGATGCTGACCACCGCGCTCAAGCCGGCCGGAGCCGTGCTGGAGTTTCCGCCGAGGTTCCTCCCCGACGTCTTCACCTGGTCCAACTTCCCCGACGCGTGGACGAGCCTGCCCTTCAACACCTTCCTGGTCAACAGCGTGGTGGTGACCACGCTGTCGATCGTGGGCAATCTCATCTCCTGCATCCTGCCCGCCTACGCCTTCGCGCGCCTGCGCTCGCGGGTGCGCGGCATGGCCTTCGCGCTGATGCTGGGCACGATGATGATCCCCGCGCAGGTGGTCATCGTGCCGAGGTTCCTGCTGTTCTCCCAGCTGGACCTGGTGGACACCTTCTGGCCGCTGTTCCTGCCCAACTTCTTCGGCACCGCGCTGTACATCTTCCTGCTCAGGCAGTTCTTCACCACGATCCCGCAGGAGCTGGTGGAGGCGGCGCGCATCGACGGCGCGGGGGAACTGCGGATCCTCTGGCGGATCATGATCCCGCTGTCCAAGCCGGCGATCGCGACCGTGACGCTGCTGTCGTTCGTCGGGGCCTGGGGGGAGTACATCGATCCGCTCATCTACCTGCGCTCGACGGAGAACTACACGATCCCGCTCGGCATCTCGCTGTTCCGCGGCCAGTACGCCGATGACTACAACCTCATGATGGCGGTGTCCATCCTTGCCCTGGTCCCGGTCATCGTGGTGTTCCTGGCAGCGCAGAAGTACTTCATCCGGGGCATCATGCTCACCGGCATGGCGGGGCGGTAGGAAGCCTCCGGCCTCGCCTTTCGAAACATGGCGAAAGGCGAGGGCCCCGTACCTCGATCCAACCTGAACCGGGGAGGCATCCGTCAGCCCGCCCACGCCTCCTTGCCGGTGGTGACCGGGCCGCCGGTCCTCGCCGACTCCTGGACGGCGAGGCCGATCAGGTGGTCCTGGCAGGCCTCGGCCAGCGGGTACGGCGGCGGGCCCTCCTGGCGCGCCCAGGCGCCCGTGCGTTCGAGGAGGTCCGCGACCGCGATGTCGTCGTCCGACCGGGACGCACCCTCGAACGGGTTGCGGTAGACCACCCGCCCGTCGAAGCTGATGTGCTTGAGATCGCGCAGCTCCAGGTTGAGGTCGACGCCGGTGTCCCGCCGGATCAGCGCGGACTCCACCGGCGTCGTGGGGTCGACCAGCCGGATCACCCGGTCGTCGACCAGCTCGCCGATCGAGCCGCGCACCACGATGCGCCGCATCCGCAGGGGGTTCCACCACTGGTTGTCGGTGAAGTCGTACAGGCCCATCCTGCCGCCGAAGTCGAGGGTGGCGATGGTCGTGGTCAGCCGCTGCGGCGTGGCGTCGCCGGTCCACCCGCCGAACCCCAGCGGGTCGGCGAGCGGCGCCTCGAACGCGCCGGCGCGTACCTCGGCGGCGTCGAACCCGACGCCCAGCAGGCCGCGGATCAGCGACACCGCGTGGTAGAGGTGGGTCGAGGAGATCTGGACCGAGGTCGGCTCGCCGATCACGCCTTCCCGGACGAGCGCCAGCCGGGCCGCGTGCCCGGGCATCAGCAGGTACTGCTCGGCCACCTGGACCAGGCCGGTGGCGCCCACGTCCCGCCACAACGAGCGCAGCCCGGCCAGGTCCGGCGCGGGCGGCGTCTCGGCGAGGACCGGAATCCCGTGCCCGGCCACCTCGCGGACCGCGTCCGGCATCGCGGCCCACGGCACCGCCGCGGCGAGGTAGTCGGGCCGCTCGTGCCGCAGCAGCTCGCCGATCGAGCGGAAGGCCGGTACGCCCCACTCGGCGGTGACCTCGTCGCCCCGCTCCGCGCTGCGGGTCACGACGCCGCCGACCCGCAGCCGGTCCGGCATCGCGGCCGCCAGCCGCAGGAAGAACCGGGTCCGCCGCCCGCTGCCGATCGCGCCGAACGTCGTGGTCATGAAACCGGACCTCCTCGGGAGCCGGAGCGATCTCGTGCCGGATCGACTCCGGAACAACATACTCGGCAGGCTCTGTCCCGCCCCGTCCGGGCGACCGCTCGACGAGAACAACCGACGGTGAACATTTCTGAACGGGCTGTCAGCGCAGGACCCCTTACGCAAGAATCGGTGGAGACCGTAATCAAGGAGGTTTTCCCTGTGCGCGCCGTTCTCACCGCCGTGCTCGCGACGCTCATCCTGTTGGCCACCGGGGCCGGGTCGGCCGGAGCCGCTTCATCCCGATCGTCCTTGCCCGGCGGAAAGGCCAACTTCGTGGTCACGCAGGGCTTCCTGCGTGCCTCGTCCACTCAGAACTGGGTGCGTCTGGGGACATACCAGTTCAAGGCCAACGGCACCGTCAGCGCGAACACCTACCTCTGGTGGCAGCGCAACCCCGAGGGCAGGCAGGCCACCGGTGTCGTCCCCGACTCCAGCTGCTCGACCAAGGCGGGCGGCTCCAGCACCCGGGTACGCGCCTGCGACGTGCTGACCGCTCCCGGCTTCCCCGGCTCCCCGGACGAGGCCCGCACGGGGACGTACACCGTGGCCGGCAACGTGGTGAGCATCAGGTGGAAGATCGCCCAGACCTGGACCGAGAAGTGGCGGGTGCAGCTGTCGCCCGACCGCAAGCTCGCGCAACTGCAGCTCGCCGACAGCAGCCTGGCCACCAACGGGTACGGCTACGGCAGCAACGCCTCGCTCACCACCCGCCGGGCGATGAGCTCCGTGCGGGCCTTCGCCGGAGCCCTCAAGCAGGACCTGGTCTCCTGGTCGCGCAACACCATCGTGAAGTCCGACGGCCAGGTCTTCAAGCAGTCCTCCTTCCGCAGCTGCGCCACCACGACCTGGTGCCTGACCTACCTGCAGCCCTCCTCCCCCGGCGCCTGCCAGAAGGCCGGCGGCTGCCCCAACTTCGGCGGCGGCACCAAGGCGAACGTCAGCTCCATCCAGTACTACCTCACCAAGATCTCCAACAACGATCGCCGTGACACCCTGTGGCACTGGTGCACCTGCCTGGCCATGGAGAGCAAGACGTTCTGCTATTCGGGCAACTCGCACATCAAACCGCTGTTGCAGATCATCGACGACAGCGGAGCCTTCCGTGGCTGGGTCGGCGCCGAGGCCTCGTTCTACAACGGGTCCAGGTCCAAGGACATGATGGCCGTGTTCCGCATCTCCGACTTCCGCTGACGTCCGCGCGCCGCTCCTGACTGTCCCGGGTCACGGATTTGTCAACCACGATTCTCGGTAAATAGTCGAACTGCTCCCGTATGGCCTCGCGTATCTCCCGGAGACCGGACTTCCACCCGGGTCATGAGACTTGAAGGAGCAACACATGCGGAATCCGCTCGGGGGGAGCCGACTCAGGTCGTGGCGAGCAGTCGTTTCCTTAGGGGGAAGCATCGCACTTGTCCTGACCGGCTCCTCACTGTCCGCGCAGGCGGGCACGATGGCGGCGGCGCAGACCATCGTCTGCCCCAGCGTGGCGGACAAGCTCCCTGAAGTACCGGCGGCCGCCAGGGCCGAAGTCGACAGAAACCTGGCCCTCCTGGAAACCCAGATCCAGGAGGCCAACAACCGACTCGCCCGCTCAGCCGGAGAAGGAGGCCCCAACTTCGTCCAGAACGCCATCCTCGGCCCGCTGGCCGACAAGCGCGGCGCCACCCTCGACCGCATCGCCATCGCCATCGGCCGCACCGGCCAACGCCCCACCGGCCTCAATAACCTGGCCGGCTGCCGACTCACCGGCACCGCCAATGGCGGCAACAACGGCAATAACGGCAACGGGGGTAACGGCGGGAATGGAGGGAACGGCGGCAACGGCTCGACCCAGGCGCCGAACCCCGGGAACACGGTGAGGCCGACCCAGGGAACAGGGTCGGGATCCGGGCAGACCATCGTCTGCCCCAGCGTCGCGGACAAGCTCCCCGAAGTTCCCGCCGCCGCCAGGGCCGAAGTCGACAGAAACCTGGCCCTCCTGGAAACCCAGATCCAGGAGGCCAACAACCGACTCGCCCGCTCAGCCGGAGAAGGAGGCCCCAACTTCGTCCAGAACGCCATCCTCGGCCCGCTGGCCGACAAGCGCGGCGCCACCCTCGACCGCATCGCCATCGCCATCGGCCGCACCGGCCAACGCCCCACCGGCCTCGGCAACCTGGCCACCTGCACACTCGGCAACGGCGGTGACAACGGCAACAACGGCAACGGTGGTAATGGCGGCAACGGAGGCAACGGCGGGAATGAGGGGAACGGCGGCAACGGCTCGCCCAGCCCCAGCCCGACCGGTGGCCCAGGCAACGGCAACGGTGAGGACCCCGCCAACGGCGTCGGGCCGTTCGCCCAGGACTTCGTCGACATCCGGCAGGTTCAGCCGGGCCAGTCCAACCTCGCCGAATTCGGGGCCGGCAGGAACGGCTCCCGCGGCACCTTCGTCGCCCAGTGCGGAAGGAACGAGAACCGTCACAACAACTCGGACAACTTCATCGTCACCCCCGGCGTGAGCGACGGGGCGCACCACCTTCACGACTACGTGGGCAACCTGACGACGGACGGATTCTCCACCGACGAGAGCCTTGCCGCAGGCGGTACGACCTGCCAGCGCGGCGACAAGTCCGCGTACTTCTGGCCCGTGCTCAGGGACCGCACGTCGAACGAGAACGCCGACGACGAGCACGGCAACATCGGCCGGGTGCTGACCGCCCGCTCCGTTCAGCTCCAGTTCCGCGGCAACGCGAGCTCCCAGGTCACGGCCATGCCGAGGTTCCTCAGGCTGATCACCGGCGACGCCAAGGCCGCGACGAACGGCGGGGGCAACGCCCGCGCCGCGTGGACCTGCACGGGATTCCAGAACCGGATCACCGACAAGTACCCGCTGTGCCCGCGCGGCAGCCAGGTCGTCCGGATCCTGGACTTCCCGAGCTGCTGGGACGGCCAGAACATCGACAGCGCCAACCACCGCACGCACGTGGTCTTCCCCGGCCAGAACGGCGCCTGCCCCCAGGGCACCCAGGCGGTTCCCCAGCTGCGCATGACCCTCGCCTACTCGGTGCCGCAGGGTCAGTCGTTCGCCGTGGACGCCTTCCCTGAGCAGAAGCACAACCCGATCACCGACCATGCCGACTTCGCCAACGTCATGCCCGACAACCTGATGCGCGTCGTCGTCGACTGCATCAACCGGGGCCGCCGTTGCTGATCTGACACCCGGCCGGACCACCCCCTTCCCGGGGGCGGTCCGGCCGTTCGGCGTTGATCATCCGGTGGCGAAGCGTCGGGGCGGAAGTCCTTCAGGAGCGGATGCCTGGCGCCGGTGAGCACCTCGTACGCGGTGAGCTCGCCGGCGATGAGTCCCAGCGTCGCCCCCGAGTGGGTGAACGCCACATGGCACCCCGGCACCGCCGCCGGCTCGCCGTCCCCCGGGATGGGATTGCGGCCGAGCCGCCACGACGCCGCCTGGAGGGAGACCTCCCCCTGGAGCAGGGCGGACGCCTCGGCGAGAAGTTCCTTGACGTACGCCTCGTCGATCGAGCAGGAGCCGTCCTCGTGCTCGACGAGGTGCTCCTCGTACCAGGAGTGGTCGATCGCGAACGTCGAGCCGGGATGGGGGCGCGCCGCAGGCGACGACGACGGCGTCGCCGCTCCAGGACGTGCCGTCGGCGGTGCGTACGCCGCGTGCCCGGCCGTCCTCCACCGTCACCGAGCAGCGGCCCGCGCCGGTGACGAGCCGTCCCCCGCGCCGGACCAGCTCGTCCGCGAGCTCCTGGATCAGGTGCGGCAGGGAGACCCAGCCCTCGCCCGGGTTGTGGATCGCGAGCCGCCGCGCGGACCCGCCCGCACCCCGGCCACCCGCCCGCCGACGGCCGCCCGGTCGAGGAGGTGGCACTCGTAGCCGCGGTCGACCTCGGCGCCCGCCGCGAGCTCCCCACGAACCTCCTGGCCGAGCGGAAGTGACCGCTACATCGTCGCCTCCGACACCGAGCGGCGGACCGACCCCTTGTCGTCGGAGGTGACGCCCAACCGCATGATCATCTGCGGATACTCGTCCGAGCAGACCTCGTGGCGAAGGAACTCGCGCAGCAGATCCATCTCCAGCGCCTGCGTGTGGAAGGCGGCGCTGACACCGTAGGCGGCGGCCTCCAGCAGGACGTGCTGCAGCGCCTGCCCGGCGTCGATCCACTCCTGTCGCCCGTCGCCCCGCGTGGTGAGCAGCGCCACGACTCCGGTACACGTCTCGGTCCGCTGGTCGGCCTGGCTGCCCCAGTCGTGCCCCCAGGAGTAGTCGCGCTGGGGGAAGTCCGGGTCCGTGCGTACCGCCTGGCGGGGGTAGCCCTCGGCGGGCACCCCGTCCTTGCGGCTGCTGCCCGGCGGCCGGGCCCAGCGGACCACCTCCAGGCTGAAGCGGCGGTCCTGCGCCTGGATGCCCTGCGCGGCCTGGGTGAGGGCGGCGATGACCCTGACCGCGTCCGGGGAGCGGACGGGGGTCAGCCTGGCGCCCTCCTCCATGGCCGCGCGGGTCAGCCGTTCGATCAGCCTGTCGGGCACCGGCACGTCGGCGAAGCCGGCGCGGTGGGTGCGGCGCCGCTCGATCTCCTTGCCCAGGGTCCTGAGGGACTCGTCGGGGGCCGTTTCGGCGCCCGGACGGAGCCTGGCGAGCAGCGAGGGGCGGTCCGGGTCCGGCAGCGTACGCACCACGGGCTCCCAGCCTTCGCAGCGCATGGCCGTACGGAGGGTGTAGAGCGCAGCGCCGCAGCTGATCAGCAGCTCGCGGCCGGAGGTGTCGCTGACGCGCAGTTTTCTGTCCGGGTCCGCCCGCAGGCTGATCTCCTCCCCCGAGGTCGTGAAGATCCAGGGCTGCGTGTTGTGTATGGACGGCGCCCAGCGCGCGGCCTCCAGCGCGGTGTCGATCGCGTGCTTCGCCGATAGGACAGCCATGGCTTCCACCTCCGTCGGGCCCTCTGTCCAGCCCATCACACCCTCCACTTCCGGGTCAGGGCCGAAGGTCCCCGGCCGCCAGGGCCGTCAGGCCCTCTATCAGCGGTGACGAAGGGACTTTCGCCTCTAACGCGGAGGTGGCACCAGCAGGGAAGTTAAGGGTATGCAGCTCGATTCGTCCGGACTTCAGGTGCTCTCCCGCGAGGAGTGTCTCGGCCTGCTGTCCACGACCCCCATCGGCCGGATCGTGTTCACCGAACATGCCCTGCCGGCCGTGCAGCCGGTCAACTTCCACCTCGACGGCCGCTCCATCGTGATCCGGACCTCGACCGGGTCGAAACTGGCGGCCGCCACGCGGCACGCCGTGGTGGCCTTCGAGGCCGACGAGTTCGATTCCGAGCTGCGTACGGGCTGGTCCGTCACCGCGGTCGGGCAGGCGCGGGCCGTGACGGACCCGGACGAGATCCACCGGCTGGCGGCGCTGCCGTTGACCACCTGGGCGCCGGGGAACCGGGACCACTACATCGTGGTCGACGCCCAGGAGCTGTCGGGCCGGCGCATCACCCCCTGAGGGCCCTGAGGCCGCCGCTGTTCGCGCGTTTGACGAATCCAGGAAAAAGCGCGGGATTCATAGCAAGCCATCAGGCAACAGTAATAGCAACATCACTGTCTGTAATCGGGGTGAAGCAATGCGCAAAGTGATCATTCTGACTGTGGCCGTGGCCGCCGCTGCCGCGCTGACGATGGCGGGCCTGGCGATCCTGCGAGGCGACTCGCGTTCGGCCAAGGCCCGCTAGGTAGACGGCCTGGGGCCAGGACCCCGAAGTCCCGCAGTTCGCGTCGCGGGCTGCGGGAAGGTCGCGGACTGCGGTAAGGCCGCGGGCTGGGGAGAGACCGTCACTTCCGCATCCCGCACGGCATGCTCCAGCCCTTGAACCAGTGGGCCAGGTACCGCTGCATCCGGAACATCTCGGCGTGCCGGGTGTCGCGCATCCTGACGGCGAAGCCGGCGGTCTCGGCGTGCGTTGCCCGCCCGGACATCAGCAGTTGCTGGGACAACGACACCGCGGCCATGTGATGCGGAATCATGTCGAGCAGGAACGCATTGTCCAGCGCGTCGCCCGACAACTCGGACAGATCGCGGATCATCGGCTGGTAGCCGGTCACCGTCCCCGAACGCCCTGGATACCACTTGTCCAGCCAGGCCCTCATCGTGGCGATGTCGGCGCTCTGCCGGGCGATGATCGAGGCTCCGAGAGCGCGCATCTGCGGCCGGTCCGAGCGCCGCAGTTGCCGGGCCGCCGTCACGGCTTCTTGATCGTGAGCCACCATACGGGCCAGATAACCGGCCTCGTCAGTGACGTTCATGCTGCGCGTCGACCCGTACGGCCCGGTCAGGCTCCGCTCCGTCGGCGTGGCGTTGCGCTGCTCGACGATGGCCTGCTGGGCGATGCCGGTGGCCGTTGCGGCAAGGCCGGTAACCGCGACGGCCGCCAGCGCGGAACCGGCCGCGATCCCCGCCACTGCCGAACGTTTCATCTCGGCTCCCCGTGTTCGATTCCCCTTCCTCTCCTATGCTCCGGGGTGGCTCACCGCGTCCGACAGGGCCTTATGCCCCATACGATCAGGACCAACGTCCTTCCACCGGAAGCCGATCTCACAGGGGGATCAGCCAGCACAGCCGCGTCCCGCCCGCTTCGGGCGTCGTCAGCTCCGCGCTGCCGCCCAGCCGGGTGGCGCGTTCCTCGATGTTACGCAGGCCGCTGCGGCGTCCCGGCTCCCCCAGGCCGACGCCGTTGTCCGTCACCACGAGCGCGAGCCCGCCGCCCACGGCCTCGACCAGGACATCGACGCTCGTCGCGCGGGAGTGGCGGACCACGTTGGACAGGGCCTCGCGCAACACGGCCAGCAGATGATCGGCGACCGGCTCGGGCACCAGCGCGTCGATCTGCCCTTCCATGCGCAGGCCCGGCATGAAGCCCAGGTGGCCCGAGGCGCCCTCCACCAGCTCCACGATCCGGCCCCGCAGGCTGGGAACGGGCTGCTCACCGGCGCCCTGCAGCGCGAAGATGGATGAGCGGATCTGCCGGATCGTCCCGTCCAGCTCGTCGATCGCGTGCTGGACCCGCCTGGCCGCCTCCGGCCGCTCCACCAGCCGGATCGTGCTCATCAACGTCATCGCGGTGGCGAACAGCCGCTGGATGACCACATCGTGCAGATCTTTGGCGATGCGATCGCGATCTTCGAGCAGTCCGAGCCGCTCGGCGTCCCTGCGCGACTCGGCCAGCTCCAGCGCGATCGCCGCCTGACCGGCGAACGACTGCAGCACCTGCTCGTCCGCCCCGCTGAACGGCAACCGCCCGCTCCGCTTGGCCAGCACCAGCACCCCGCGCACGTCCGGCGCGCTGCCGAACGGCACCATCATCACCGGCCCGTAACCCAGCCGCCGCAGCGGCGAGCCGGGGCGCGGGCCGCTCTGCATGTCCGGGTCGGACATCGCCTCGCCCTGGACGAACACGTCCCCCGCGAGCGTCTCCGACACCACGAAGACGGCGCCCAGCAGCTCCTGCGCGCCGTCGCCCTCCGCGAACTCCACGATCAGCGACTGCCTCGACGGCTCCGGCACGAGCACCTCGACCAGGTCCGCATCGGTCATCGCGAGGGCCGAGTCGGCCACCAGGCTCAGCGCCTGACGCGGGTCGGCGCCGGACAGCAGGCGCGTGGTGACGTCGGACGACGCCTGCAGCCAGGTCTCCCGCCGCCGGGACTCCTCGTACATGCGGGCGTTGTCCACGGCGACGCCGGCCGCGGTGGCCAGCGCCACGACGATGGCCTCGTCCTCCTCGTCGAACTCTCCGCCGCCGCGCTTCTCGGTCAGGTAAAGGTTTCCGAAAACTTCCTCGCGCACCCGGATCGGGACGCCGAGGAAGGTGCCCATCGGCGGATGCCCCTGCGGGAAGCCGTACGACTCCGGGTGGTCGGCGATGCGGCCCAGCCTGAGCGGCCGCGCGTCCTTGATCAGCAGGCCGAGCAGGCCCAGGCCGTGCGGCCAGTGCTCGATCCTGGCGATCTCCTCCTCGGTCAGCCCTACCGGGATGAACTGGATGAGCGTGTCCTCGTGGCCGATCACGCCCAGCGCGCCGTAGCTGGCGTCCACGAGCTTGGTCGCGGTCTCCACGATGCGGCGCAGCACGGTCTCCAGATCGAGCTCGCTGCCCACCGACACCACGGCCTCGAGCAGTACGTGCACCCGATCCCGGGTGGCCAGCACGGCGTTGAGCCGTACCTGCAGCTCGGCCAGCAGTTCGTCGAGCCGCACGTGCGGCATCACCGGAAGATGCTCGCTCCCCACATCTTCAAGTGTCGCACCAGGTCGGCGGCGCCTCTCGCGGTGCTCCCGGCATCGGATAGCGTCGTATATGTGATTCGCGTGTTCCTCGTCGACGATCATGAGGTCGTCCGGCGGGGCGTGGCCGCGTTGCTGGAATCCGAGGACGACATCGAGGTCATCGGAGAGGCCGGCACGGCCGAGTCCGCGATCGCCCGCATCGTCGCGCTGAAGCCCGACGTGGCGGTGCTGGACGTGCGACTGCCGGACGGCAGCGGCGTAAACGTGTGCCGCGAGGTGCGCTCGAGGGTGCCGGGGCTGGCGTGCCTGATGTTGACGTCGTTCGCCGATGACGACGCGCTGTTCGAGGCGGTGATGGCCGGGGCGGCCGGCTACGTGCTCAAGCAGATCCACGGCTCCGACCTGGTCGGTGCGGTCCGCACGGTCGCCGCGGGGCAATCGCTGCTCGACCCGCAGACCACCGCCGCCATGCTGCAGCGCCTGCGCGACCAGGCCGCCAGGAAGGATCCCCTCGCCGCGCTGTCGGACCAGGAGCGGCACATCCTCGATCTGATCGGCGAGGGGCTGACCAACCGGCAGATCGGGGAGCAGTTGTTCCTGGCGGAGAAGACGGTCAAGAACTACGTGTCCAACCTGCTGGCCAAGCTCAACATGCAGCGCCGCACCCAGGCCGCCGCGCTGGCGGCGCGCCTGCGGGACGACCGTCCCGAATAACCCGCCGGCGGCCGGGGGGACGGCGTTCAGGGCGCGTCTCCCACGGTGGAGGCCGGGGGGAGGACGGGTTCGAGGTGGAACATCCCGGTGACCACCTCATGGGACCCTTCGGCCGGGCGGAGACGTCCGGCGACGGCCAGCAGCACGTCATGGGCCGTGACCAGGCCGATCAGCCCGCCGCCGTCGACCACCGGCACGGCGTCGCACCCGGCGTCCAGCATCGCCGCCGCGACCCGGGTCAGCGGGGTGTCCGGGCGGACCACCGGCCTGCGCGCGCACCCGAGCAGCATCCGTACCTGACGGCTGGACTGCTCCTCCGGACCGCCCGACCAGGACACCGCCACCTGCTCGCGCGTCAGGATGCCGAACACGTGCCGCCCCTCGACGACCGGCAGGTGGTGAACGTCGGCGCGGCGCATCAGCTCCCAGGCCATCAACGGCGACTCGTCCGGCTTGACCGCCACCAGGACCCGGCTCATCACCTGCTCGGCGGCCAGCATTTCGACGGTCATGACCCCTCCTTTCTCCCACCTCTACCTTCGCGACGGCGGGCCCGCCGCGCCCGGGGACGAAGTCCCGAATGGGGGTGACATTGGTCCCATCTCGCCTGATTCAGGGGAGTGTCGCGTCGGCGAGCAGCTGGGCGAATCGACGGCGAGTGCCGGCCTGGGACCACATCGTCCGCTGCCGGGCCGCACCCGTCCCCCGGCGGGCCAGCCGGTGGAGCAGCAGGGCGATCGGTTCGGGCTCGGGCAGGCGCGGCAGGAGGAGCTCCAGCAGGTCGCGGTGGGTCAGGGCCCGCGACGTGTACGGATCGAGGGCCAGCGCGTCCAGTCCGAGCCGGGCGGCGGCGGCCAGCTCGGCGACGATCTGCCGGTCACTCAGCGCCTTGATCGGCACATTTCTCGTCATGTCGGCGATGGCCAGGGCGACGAGCGCCCGCGCCATGGCGGCCAGCAGCACGGTGTCCTCGACCGAGAGGCAGGTGTCCATGACCCGCAGCTCCACGGTCGGGTAGCGCGGTGACAGCCGGGCGTGGAAGTACACGCTCCGTTCGTCCAGGGCCCGGCCGCGGCGGATCAGGTGGCACACGGTGGCGTCGTAGTCGGCCGCCGACCGCCACGCCAGGGGAGGCGCCGCCGTCGGCCAGCGGCTCCACTGCCGGTAGCGGCGGCTGGCCCAGCCCGTGTCGCCGCCGCCGGCGATGGGAGAGTTGGCGCTGAGCGCCAGCAGCGTGGCCAGATAGGGCCGGAGCCGGGTCAGGATCTGCACGCCCAGCTCGCGGGAGGAGATGCCGACGTGTACGTGGCAGCCGCAGGTGCCCGAGCCCGCGACCAGGGCTCCATGGCGGGCCGCCAGCGCCCGGTAGCGGTCGTCGGCCGTGAGAGCGGACAAGCCGGGCATCTGTCGCGGGGGAATCCCGCACGCGACGAGATGGCAGCCCAGTTCCCGCGCCGCACTTGCGGCGAGCACCCGGTGGCGTGACAGCTCCTCGGCCACCTGCGCCAGGTCCGTGCACACGCCGGTGACCGTTTCGAGCTGGTAGCGCATGGCCTCGGCTTTGACGTGCGGCTCGCCGCCGAGCAGCGCCAGGACCGCCGGCGCGGCCAGGGCCGGGCGGCCTTCAGCATGATCCAGCAGCAGGAACTCCTCCTCCACGCCCACCGTCAGCGTCCGGACCACTGGGGTGGCGGTGCCTTCCGCTCTCATCGCAGCCTCCCCGGAAGCGACCTGCGTACGGGGCGATCGATCCGTTCCCTACCGCACCACGGCGACGGCGCAGCGGGCGTGGTGCAGCATCGCGTGGCTGACCGAGCCCAGGAGCGCCGAGCGGATGACTCCGCGCCCGTGCGAGCCGACCACCACCAGCGCGGCCTTGGCCGAAGCAGCCACCAGAGCGTCGACCGGGTGGGCGCGCCGCACGTCCTCGACCACCTCCACCCCCGGGTACGCCTCCCGGAATCGGGCGATCCTGGCGGCGACGACCTGGTTGGCGGCCGCGGTGATGTCGTCGGGGTCGTAGTTGACCTGTGGGGCGTACAACTGCACCGGCTGCTGCCAGGCGTGGACCGCGCGCAACGAGCTGCCGCGCAGCTCGGCCTGGCGGAAGGCGAACTCGAGCGCGGGCTCGCACTCCGGCGAGTCGTCGACGCCGACCACCACCTCACCGCGTACGGACTCCTGTTCGGGCCGCACCACGACGACCGGGCAGTGCGCCTGACCGGCCACGTGCAAGCTCACGGAGCCGAGCAGGGCCCCCTCGAACCCGCCCAGCCCCCGGCTGCCGATGACGATCTCGGTCGCGTCCTTGGCCTGCTCCCGCAGGGCCACCGCCGCGGGCCCCTCGACGATCTCGGTCGACACCTCGACGTCCAGCTGGCGCTCGCCGGCCAGCTCGGCCGCCTCGGTCACCATCGTCTGCGCCATACGGTCGAGCACGTCCGGCTCGGGAGCGGCGTGGAACCTCGAAAAACGGTACGAATCGCGGTTCACGGCGTGCACGACGCGCAGCGGCTCGTGCCTGCGCTTCGCGTCATCGACCGCCCAGGCCACCGCCGCGCACGACGCCCGCGATCCGTCGACACCTGCAATGATCATCTCGGTCCCCCTCTCCCCCCATCGCACCGCACGCGACCTCGCCGCCCCAGGGCCATTAGTCCCTCATGGACAGGGCCAACGACCCGGCGTCCGAGGGCCGCGAAAGGGCTCGTCAAGAGGCCTTTTCGGGGGCTGGCGCGCTGCCGGCCGGCTCGCGCGCGAAGAGCCCGCCGAGAGCGGCGGCGAGGACGGGCAACGCGACGACCACGGCCGCGATCGTCGGCCACGGGGTTTCGAAGGACACCCGCGGCGGCGAATCCCATGAGGTCGCCGCCATGATCGGGAGTCCTACGAGATCGAAGATCATGGCCGAATGCTAGTGAGCTTCGTGCGGACCAGGCCGGCGATCGGAGCGCGCCGATGGGCGGCGTGATCGCTGATCACGCCGCCCATCGCCGGTCAGGTGAGGAAGCTTCCGTAGGGGCCGTTCAGCATGCCGTTCTTCTGTGTCTGGTTGAAGATGCAGTTCGGGTAGGAGTAGAAGGTCGCCGACATGCACGTCCCGTCGGTGGAGGTGGCGTCGGGCAGGCCGAACGCGTGCCCCAGCTCGTGCACCATTCCGCCGTACCACCGGTTCATCGCGCCGTTGATCCCCGCGGCGCCGTCGGCGTCGTGTCCGCTGAGGATCACCCATCCGTTGCCGCCGCCGCCACCGGCGCCGTCGCCTTCGGCGCTGATCTCGCCGACGTTGACCCAGCGGTTGTCCGGTGCGCCGAGTCCGAGCTTACGGCGCAGCTCGGCCTGCATGTTGCACACCGTCCACCAGTACTTCTCGCCGCAGTTCGGGGTGTTCTCGTACCAGGTCCGCGGCTGGTCGCCGTTGACGACCTCGACGACCGGGTTGTTCAGCGTGAACGTCTTGCCCAGCTGCTGCTTGAAGAAGCGCTGCGCCTCCTGCATGACCTTCGCGACGCCGTCCGGGTAGCGCTGGTCGTAGGCCACGTCCGAAGGCTTGAGCCAGTAGACCCGCACGGTCCGCGACGGCGGCGGGCCCGACGTCGGGGTCACGGTCGGGGTCACCGTGGGAGTCACGGTGGGGGTGGGGGGCACGGTGCCCGTGCAGGTGACGCCGTTGAGGGTGAAACTGGCCGGCACCGGGTTGGTGGAGTTGTTCCAGGTGCCGTTGAACCCGAACGAGGCGCTGCCGTTCGTCGGCAGGGAGCCGTTCCAGCCGGCGTTGGCGGCGGTCACCGCGCTGCCGCTCTGCGTCACGACGGCGTTCCAGGCCTGGCTGACCGTCTGCGACGCGGCGAAGCTCCAGCGCAGGGTCCAGCTCGTGAGTGGATCACCGAGGTTCTTGATCGCGACGTTGGCGCTGAAGCCGCCGGCCCACTGCGAGCCCAGGGTGTAGGTGACCTGGCAACCGGCCGCGGCCGCGTGCGCCGTGATCGTGCTCGCCACCGCGGCACCGGCCATGCAGACGGCCAGGACTCCGGCGATGAGGCCCCTGCGTAATCCTCGTAAGTGCATCCGCTTTCTCCGTGTGAGGGGGAGCCCGAAAAATGTGAACCTTAACAACGAGTACGGTGATGATCCATACCGAGCCTGTCAATGAACGTCGGCGGGAGGCTGCTACAGACGTGGGGAAATGCTTTTGGGACTCTGAAAGTTTCAGGCCGGCAGATGTTCGCGCAGCAGCGCGAAGAACGTGTCGCCGCGGACGATCTCGAACGGATCCCCCAGGAGCCCCGCGAGCTCGGCGATGTCGGCCGGCGTCCAGTTCCAGGCGTTGACCGCGCCGGCGATGAACAGCGGCGCTCTCCCGTCCCATCCCTCGATCCGCCGCACCAGCGTGTCCCGGTACTCCCGCGCCTTGCCCTGCGGCGAGAAGTTCCCGATCACGGGCAGGCCCGCCGGGTGGATCAGCAGGTCGCCGGTCTCCCACGACTGGATGATGCCGCGCACCGGGGTGTCGCGCCGGTAGGCGGCGACGATGCGCTCGTCGAAGGCCACCCAGCCGTCGCCCTCGGGCCTGCGGTGGTTGTAGGCGTAGACGAGATCCATGCCGGTACGGCGCAGGAATCGGCCGGTGAGCCGCGTGTACGCGGCCAGCGCCGCCGCCGGCCAGGACCCCGGGTAGGTGTAGCCGGCGCCGGACGGGCCGGCCACGAGCAGGTCGTTGGCGGTGGCCGTGCGCTGGTAGTACGCCAGCAGCGCGGGCCCGATGTCGGCCAGCAGCGGGCTGACCGTCCAGTTG
This sequence comes from Nonomuraea sp. NPDC003201, assembly GCF_053590415.1. NCBI lineage: Bacteria > Bacillati > Actinomycetota > Actinomycetes > Streptosporangiales > Streptosporangiaceae > Nonomuraea > Nonomuraea sp. NPDC003201. The sequence continues at coordinate 1,845 of NZ_JBSFTC010000181.1, read as the reverse complement.
ACCGGCACGCCGCCGCGCTTGGGGTCGTCCCAGATCTCGCGCATCCGGCGCTGGCAGTACTGGATGTTGTCGCCCTCGCCGACCGTGAGCGTGAGATAGACGCGAGAGCGCAACCTGGCCGGCGGTCGCGGGCGTACCCGGTCGGAGATCCTGGCGGAGACCCCGGCGTGAACGGTGGCGTTCATGTAGTAGTCGGCGGGGACCACCTCGACACCGTGCTGCGAGGCCCGGTCGACGCCGCCCCACTCCCCCGCCACGTCGTTGGAGAACCAGCCCGCGTACGGCGTGGCGGGCTCCACCCGGCCGAAGATCTCGTCGAGCAGCTCACCGGTGGCGCCGCTGGGCGGCAGCCAGAAGACCATGGCCCGGGTGGCCACCGCGTAGTCGCGGAAGTAGGGGAACGGCTCGACCCGGGTGGGCGCGGTCGTCGCGGCCGTGACCAGGTACTGGTTCCACAGGTCCACCTCGACCAGCAGTTGCCGGGCCCCGGCCGGGGCGGTGAAGCGGTAGACGAAGTAGTTGCCGCCGTCGGCGAAACGGTTGTCGTCGCCGCCGATGGCGGAGTTGAGGCCGTCGAAGAGGTAGGGGGCCTCGGCCTCCGTGCCGGGGGTGAACGCCGCGATCTGCGTCCCGTCCGCGGTCACCTTCACCGAGCCCACGGAAGCGCCCCAGCCGTCGTCGCCGAGCGAGTCCTGGAAGCGCAGGTAGACGCCGTCCTGGGCGGTCGGCAGCTCCTGGCTCAGGTCGAACGTGCGCACCGCCCGGTTGGAGGAGTCGCGGACGCGCTCGGTCTCCCGCGCGAGCTCGCGCCACCGCACGCCGTCCACCCGCACGGTCCTGGTGGGCGGGAGCCCGGCGAGCAGGGCGTGGGTGCAGCGGGGGAACAGGTGGTCGAGCTGCCAGCGGTACGTGGCCAGGACGTCGGCGGGGTCGAAGCGGCCGCGCAGGTCCACGACGGTACGCAGGCCGTACGCGGCGGCCTGCTCGGCGGTCGCGGCGACGGCGTCCTCGAGACCGGCCAAGGTGGTGGCGACGTTGACGGAGTCGGGGACGTCCGGGTCGTGCAGGATCGCGCCGCGCACCTCGGCGCGGTAGCGGGCGACCAGGTCGAGGGGGCGGTCGTGGCGGGTGACCGCCGCGCCGGTGCTGGACAGCCAGCGCTGGTCGTGTCCGGCGGCGTCGTAGTTGAAGTAGAGGCGCGGCCGGCGGCGGTTGACGACACCCTGGAGAGTGGTCAGGAGCAGCTGGTCGTCGCCGTGGAGGGTGGTGAGGTCGGCGAAGTCGAGGTGGGTGGGACGGCCGAAGTTCGGCAGGAAGGTGGGGAGGGTTCGCGCCGCGGCGGGGCCCTGGACGGTGGGGAGGGTTCGTGCGGCGGCGGGGTCCTGGAAGGTGAGGCCGAGGCCGCCGGCCGCCAGGACCACGCCGTTCGCCCGCAGGAAACTGCGTCGTGACACCATCGACGATCTCCGCTCCTCGTGGGGGGACAAGGATTGACACCGCTGTCAACTGCTCTCGAACGTAACAACGTGACGTGATGTTGTCCATGGTGTAAACCACCTCAGCGCTTTCCGAACGGCGAAGGCGTCCCGCCGTCGCTGGACGGCCGTGCGCAGCTCGTCGGGGCCGATCTCGCCGCCGTGCAGGAGCACGAGCTGGATCGCGTCCGGCCGGAACCGCACCCGCCGCGACGCAAGTCCGCCGGCGGCGGGCGCGAACCCGAAGGCAGCAGCGACGGCGGCACGGCGGACGGCGGGCGCAGCGTCGTGGTCTCCATCAGCTCGGAGAAATGCGGTCGCCGGAGCAGGAGAGGGCGGCGGGCGACATGTTCGCCCGCCGCCCTCTGCG
>NZ_JBSFTC010000180.1:0-22991 GCF_053590415.1 Nonomuraea sp. NPDC003201 | reverse complement strand
ACCGGCCTGGCCGCGCCGCAGCTGACCGCCAGGCAGCGGCAGATCGCGCAGCTGGCCGCCTCGGGCCTGAGCAACCAGGACATCGCCGACCGGCTGGTGCTCTCCCGCCGGACGGTCGCGAACACGCTCGTGCAGGTCTACGAGCGGACCGGGCTGAACAGCCGGGCCGAGCTAGCCGACCTGCTCTTCACCTGACCGGGCCAGGTGCGGCGGGCTCACGTAGTGGTACACCAGCGCCGGCTCACCGGCCGCGTTGAGCCAGCGGGCGCGGCCGCTGCCGACCCTGCGCCAGCCGGACCGCTCGTAGAACGCTATGGCGGCCGTCCCCTCGGAGGAGACCTCCAGCTTGAGAGGGGTTTCGACGGCGGCGCGAACGGTGTCGAGGAGCCGGGCGGCCAGGCCGCTCCCGCGGGCGGCGGGGGTGACGAACAGGCGGGTGACCTCCATGTCCCGGGTGAGCGCCACGTGGCCGAGCACCGCCTCCGCCTCGACGGCTATCCACGCCCCGATCAGGCCGTCCGGCGTCAGCCAGCCGGCCGGGTCGCGCGGCCAGTCCACGGGGTAGCGGTCGCTGGCCTGGACCTCGGCGAGGGCCTTCGTGCAGGCGTCCAGGTCGTCGGGGGTTCTGTCGCGGATCTCCACGCGGGCCAGCCTACGAGGCCCTGGGGCGGACGCCGCGCCGGAACCGCGGTCGTGCGATATCGTTAAACCGCTTTAACAGCGGGGATAAGGGGGATGGATGCCTCGCCGGGCCGTTCCTGAGGATGGTCGGCCTCGTCCCTCGACGATCCGGGACGTGGCCAAGCACGCCGGTGTGTCGGTGGCGACCGTGTCGCGGATCCTGTCGGGCTCGTACCCGAGCGCTCCCGCCACCCGGAGCAAGGTGATGCGGGCGGTCCGGGAGCTCGACTACGTGGCCAACGCGCACGCGCGCGGGCTGGCGGGAGCGCGGCCGAAGAGCGTGGCGATCGTGGTGAACTCGGTGGTGTCCCCGCATTACGCGCATGTGGCGCAGGGCGTGCAGGACCAGGCGGTGCGCGAGGGCCGGCTGTGCATCGTGGGCACGACGGGCGGGGACGCCGAGCGGGAGCTGGCCATGGTGCGGCTGCTGCGGGAGGAGCACGCCGAGGCGGTGATCCTGGTCGGCAACATGCCGATCGACGACGCCTACCGGGAGCGGATGGCGGACTACGCGCGGGCGCTGGCGGTGGCGGGGTCGCGGCTGGTGCTGTGCGGGCGTCCGGCGCTGGGGGAGGAGGTGCCGGCCATCGTGGTGGAGTACGACAACACCGGTGGCGCCCATGCGATCACCAGTCATCTGCTCTCGGCCGGTCACCGGCGGATCCTGTTCCTCGGGCGGCGGGCCGGTTACACGACGCCGGAGAGCCGGATCGCGGGCTATCGGGCGGCGCTGGCCGCGCACCGGGTGGCGCATGACCCCGGGCTCGAGGTGGACAGCGTGGTGATGGACCGGCGCGACGGCCACCGCATGATGCGGGAGCGGCTGGAGGCGGGGCCGCGTGACTTCACCGCGGTGTTCGCCGGGAACGATCTGCTGGCGGCCGGGGCCCGGGCGGCGCTGCGGGAGCGCGGCCTGCGGGTGCCGGACGACGTGTCGCTGGTCGGTTTCGACGACCTTCCGCCGGCCGACGACATCGATCTGACCACCGTGCACGTGCCGCACGAGGAGCTGGGCCGGACCGCTGTGCGGCTGGCTCTGGACACCGACACGGCCGGGGCGAGCCGGCACGTGATGCTCGGCACGCACATCATCGTGCGTGACTCCGTCCGCCCTCTTCTGCAGGTCTGAGGCGGAGTTAAACCGTTTACAGGGACGGTGCCAATCCGTCGAAGGTCTGCCCAGGTGGATGCCGTAGTATCCGGTTCATGCCCTCCCCCCTGCGCCTCCCGCCTGCCGACCCGCGGCTGTCCGATTTCACCGGCTGGACCCGTGCCCACTGGGAGAGCGTGGCGGACCACCTGCTCGACTCCGTGGTGCCGTACGCCACGGACGGCTTCGCCCAATACCGCCTCCCTGGACGGGCGAGCCGGTCGGGCACCGTCAGCGACGGGCTGGAAGGGTTCGCCCGTACGTTCCTGCTCGCGGCCTTCCGCATCGCCGGGGCGGGCGGCGACGTCCCGCCCGCCCTGCTGGAGCGCTACGCGGCGGGGCTGGTGGCCGGCACCGACCCCGCGCACCCGTACGCCTGGCCGCCCCTGACGGACATGTCGCAGCCGCTCGTGGAGGCCGCCTCCATCGCGCTCGCGCTGCACGAGACCCGGCCCTGGCTGTTCGACCGGCTGTCACCGGAGCAGCGGGAACGGGTGGTGGCCTGGCTGGCCGGGTTCGTCGGGCGGCGCACGCCGGACAACAACTGGGTGCTGTTCCAGGTCGTCGTGGAGCAGTTCCTCGCCGAGGTGGGCGGGCCGCACGACCCCGGCGAGATCGCCGGCGGGCTGGAGCGGATCGAGGAGTGGTACGTCGGCGACGGCTGGTACTCCGACGGCAAGGGCAAGAACTTCGACTACTACTCCGGCTGGGCGATGCACCTGTATCCGTCGCTGTGGGCGCGGATGGCCGGCGACACCGCCCGCGGGCGGCTCTACGCGGACCGCCTGAGCCGGTTCCTGGAGCACTACCAGCACCTGTTCGCCGCCGACGGCGGGCCGGTGCACCAGGGGCGGTCCCTGATCTACCGGTTCGCGACGGTCGCGCCGCTCTGGCTGGGCGCGCTGACCGGCGCCTCGCCCCTGCCTCCTGGGCGGACCAGGCGGATCGCGAGCGGCGTGCTGCGCCACTTCGTCGAACGCGGCGCCCCCGACGAGCGCGGCCTGCTCACCTGCGGCTGGTACGACGCCTTCCCGCCCGGCACCCAGGACTACTCCGGCCCCGCCTCGCCGTACTGGGCCAGCAAGGCCTTCCTCGGCCTGCTGCTGCCGCCCGGTCACCCGGCCTGGACGGACGCCGAGGCGGCCGCGCCGGTCGACCTCGCCGACCAGGTCGTGGCGATGTCCCCGCCGGGCTGGCTGCTGCACGCCACCCGCGAGGACGGCGTCGTCCGGCTGGTCAACCACGGCAGCGACCGCGACCGCGTCCAGGACCCCGCGGGGCCGCCGGACCCGCACTACCTGAGGCTCGCCTACACCAGCCACACCGGCCCCGACATCGGCGAGCAGGCGGTCGACGGGCAGCTCGCCGTCGTCTCACCGCAGGGGGCGCCCTCCCGTCGGCGCCGCATCGAACCCCTCGCCGTGGGGGAGCGCTTCGCCGCCTCGGCGTACCAGGACGGGCCCGTCCGCGTGGTGACCGCCTCCGTGGTCGACGGCGCGGCCGAGATCCGGATCCACCAGGTCACGGCGCCCGCAGGACACCAGGTACGCGACGGCGGCCACGCGGTGGCCGGTCCTCGGCCGCCCGAGGCCCGGCCCGGGGACACCTGGGCGCTGGCCCGGCGCGCGGACGGACTGACCAGCGTGGTGCGCGGGCTGCACGGCTACACGGGGGCGGGTGTGGCGAGCGGGCACGGCGTGAACGCCTTCGGAGCGCACTCCGCCACGCCGTACCTGATCCGCGACGCCCACCCGGGCGGGACCGCCGTGTACGTCAGCCTGGTCCTGCTCACGGCGGCCGAACGGGAGCCGGCGATGCCGGAGGTGCGGGTGAACGGGGACGAGGTCACCCTGCGTCCCCCCGCCGGGGACCCGATCACGGTCCGCCTCGGCGATATGAACAGCATCGTCGTACCGGACGCTCGAGGCGTGGACGTCGGCTGACGGCAGGACCACGGCGGGGGTGTGGGAGTGCCACGCCCGGCACGTTCACCGCCGTACGCGACCAAGACCTACGTGACCACCCGCCTCTGACCCGAAGGGGTAGTTCGTCCTACGAATTGTCAGGGCATTTGAATGTTACCCTGAACGCGTGGAAAAGCATGATGAGGAGCGGATCGGGGTGGTGGCCGCGCTGGTGCGGTCCACGTTCCTGACGAACGCCGTGTACGCCGAGTCCGCCAGGGAATATGGCCTCACCTCGCAACAGGGGCAGTTGTTGTGCGTGCTGATGGCGCAGCCGTACGGCATGAGCGAGCTGGGCGCGATGCTGGGGCTGGCCAAGTCCAGCCTCACCGGCCTGGTGGACCGCACCGAGCGCAACGGCCTGGTCCAGCGCAGACCGGACCCGCACGACTCGCGCGCGCTGCGGATCGCGCTGACCAGGAAGGGTTCCGAGCTCGCCGCGGAGTTCTACACGGAGACCTGCGGGCGGATCGAGAACCTGACGACGGGCCTCGCCGCCGCCGACCGTGACACGCTCGCCGACCTGCTCGGCCGGGTCGTGCAGGACAACAAGGTCCCCGTGGTCTTCCTGGAGCCCGGCGAGGGGGCCCACTCGTAAAGCCAACCCCGGGTTGCAGTTCGTGTAGCGAACTAATATGGTTCGTAGTGCGAACTCAACCTATTCTGTTGATCGGGGCGTGCCATCATGAGTCGTAAAGTTGTGGTCGTCGGCGGCGGTTACGGGGGTTCGGCGCTGGCCAAGGCGCTGGATGCCGAGGCCGATGTAGAGGTCGTCCTCGTCGATCCCCGGGACGCGTTCTTCAACACGGCCGGGTCGCTGCGGTCGGTGACCCGGCCGGAGTGGGGGAGCAACATGTTCTTCCCCTACAGCGGGTTCCTGACCCGGGGCACCGTGATCCGCGACCGTGCGGTCTCCGTGGATCCCGGCGGCGTCACCCTGGCCTCGGGGCAGCGGGTCGAGGCCGACTACCTGGTCCTGGCCACGGGCTCCAGCTACACCTACCCGGCCAAGCCCGTCGCCGACTCCACCGAGCAGGTCCTGGACGACCTCCGCGCGACCCACAAGGAGCTGGCCGGCGCCGAACACGTGCTGATCCTGGGCGCCGGCCCGGTCGGTCTGGAGCTGGCCGGGGAGATCAAGGAGGTCTGGGCGCACAAGCGCGTGACCGTGGTCGACCCGGCCGGGCAACTCCTGCCGGCGTTCGAGCCGGAGCTGCGTCAGGACCTGCACCGCCAGCTCGGCGAGCTCGGCATCGACCTGCGGCTGGGCACCCACCTGACCGCGCCGCCGGCGACCGAGCCCGGCCGGGCCGGGACCTTCACCGTCACCACCGCCGGCGGGGAGGAGATCACCGCCGACATCTGGTTCCGCGCCCACGGCGTGCGCGTCAACAGCGACTACCTCGCCGACGGCCGGCTCACCACCCGCACCCCGCAAGGGCAGGTGCGGGTCACCGGGACGCTCAACGTCCACGGGTACGACCACGTCTACGCGATCGGCGACCTCACCGACGTCCCCGAGGCCAAGATGGCCGGGTACGCGATGCAGCACGCCGAGGTGGTCGCGGGCAACATCCTCGCCCAGTTGCGCGGCGAGCGGCCCACCGCCGCCTACCGGCCCCTGCCCCACCCCATGATCCTGCTCCCGCTCGGACCGCGCGGCGGCGTCGGCCAGCTGCCCGGCCCCGACGGCCCGGCCGTCGTCCCGGCCGAGACGGTGTCGGCGTACAAGGGCGCCGACCTGTTCACCGGCCGCTTCACCGAGCAGTTCGGCACCGCCTGACGGGCCTCCCGGCCGCGGCAGGTGTGATCATGAAATTCGAAAGGAAAGGCAGAACCTTGTCCGGACACGACGTCGTCTTCGGCTTCGGCGCGCACAGCGGCGTCGACGAGGCGCCGGAGCTGCTGCGCATGGCCCAGCAGGCCGACCGCGACGGTCTCGACCTCCTGTCGCTGTCGGACCACCCCTACATCGGCAGGCGCCTGGACGCGTACGCCGCCCTCGGGTTCATCCTGGGGAGTACGCGGCACATCGCCGGCCTCGTCAACGTCACCAACCTGCCGACCCGCCCCGCTCCCATGCTGGCCAGGACCGTCACGTCGCTGTCGGCGCTGTCGCAGGGCCGCGTCGTGCTGGGCATGGGCGCGGGCGGGCTGTGGGACCGGATCGCCGACATGGGCGTGCCCCGGCTGTCGCCGGGCGCCGCCGTGGACGCCTTCGAGGAGGCGATCGTCCTGGTCAAGAAGCTGTCGGGCGGCGGCCCGCCGGTCACCTACGAGGGCCGCCACTACCAGGTGCGCCAGATCGAGCCGGCTCCCGTCGCGGCGCCCCCGGTGTGGACGGGATCGAACGGCGCGAAATCCCTGGCCGCCACCGGCAGGGTGGCCGACGGCTGGCTCCCCGGCCACGCGGCGGACTGGCTCAGCGAGCGCTACCGGACCTCGCGGCCGATCATCGACGAGGCGGCGGCGGCCGCGGGCCGGGATCCGCGCGAGATCCGTACGATCTACAACTTCCCGGGCCGCATCACCGACCGGCCGCTGCCCGCCACCCGTGACGGCGACGGCCGCTGGATCGGCGGCTCCGTCGGCCAGTGGGTCGAGGAACTGACCGGGGCCGTGCTGGAGCACGACGCGTCGGGCTTCATCCTCTTCTCGGCCGATCACGGCGTGGCCGACCTCGTCACTCTCGGCCGCTGGGCCGGGGAGATCGTCCCGGCCGTGCGCGAGGCGATCAAGTCCTCCTGAGGCGGCGCGTCAGCCGTACGCCCGGGAAGAACGTGAGGGCGTAACCCGCGAAGAGCAGGTCCACCACGAAGAACGCCCCCAGGGCCCAGAGGTCGTGGCTTCCCGGGGCGTGGACCTTGCCGCCGTCGTGGCCCGCGTACAGGGCCGGAGCCTGGTCACCGGCGGACAGCTCGTCCTCGTCGCGGCCGTGGATCCAGGCGTCGGCAAGGCGCAGGCCGCCGTCGTCCGAGCGGAACGATCCATGCCACGAGCAGCTGCCGTACATGGAGCATTCGAGATGTTCGGCGGTGAACGTCCCCGTGGTGCCCTCGCCGCGCGCCGCCCGGATCTCCGGCGCCGCCGCGAGCACGGCGAAGTACGCGCTCACCACGGCCAGCGCCAGCATGCCGAGGCCATAGAGCTCGACGACGCCGAGCCGGAGCCCGCCCCCACGGGCCCCCGCCTTCGCCCTGCGCGTCTTCCCGGCTGATCCGCCGGGCCCCCGTCCGTCCCGCAACGCCCACCTCCCGGTCGGGTGTGTGCTTCCCCCATCAGCATGCACCCGCCGGGAGGGCGGAGGTGGCTCAGCCGAGCAGCTCGGAGCCGGAACTTCACCGGCGCGGCGGCTTCTCCGACACCTCCTTTCTGCGTGAAGACCGACGCGGCTTTATTCGCCCGGTCGCGAACCCCATGTGATTTCCCCGGTAACCGGGGCGCAAGGGCTCGCACGAAACGGCAGGCATCCGCACGGATCAGCACACATTTCATAAAGGCGCGGCATTGCGCGGGCTAGGCCGTTCGCGCCGTCACGCTGCGCCAGCCGAAGGCGACGGCGCCGGTCAGGAGCGCCACCCCGGACAGCACGCCGCTGACGAGCGGCACCCAGGCGACCGCGCCCGTCGGGGCCAGGAGCAGGCCGGCGACGCCGAGCACGGTGAGGACCACGCCGGGTACGGCGATGCCCCGGTCCTTCCAGATCGGCGCCAGGGCGATGAAGTGCACGCCGACCACGAACGCGACCCAGGCCACGTTGGCCTGCGCGGGGAGCCCCCAGGCGGCCAGCACCCGGAGCCCGCCGAAGAGCAGGAGCGCCTCGGCGGCGACGACGATCAGGTAACCACGGCCGAACATGTTCCGCCGCGGTCCCCCGCCGGTGTGCTCTCTCCGGGCCGCGACGAACCACATGGCGATCACACTCGCGGCCGCCAGGCAGACGGCCGCCCGCAGGACGTTCACGGTCAAGGTGTTCAGCGGGCTCTGCGCGTTGACGACGACGAAGACCGCGCCGAAGACCGCGCCGACCAGCAATCCAGTCATACGTTGCATGACGTTCATTGAACTGCGCGCCGGATCCCGCCCACAGGGGGGCTGGGACGAGGACGGGGTAGTCCTGGCCCTACCCCGCCGCCCTACCCCGCTGCACCGCGCAGGTAGGCGAGCACGGCCAGCACCCGCCGGTTGTCGTCGGCGGTCGCGGGCAGTTCGAGCTTGGCGAACACACCGGCCACGTGCTTGCCGACGGCCGCCTCGGTGATCGACAGGGCACGGGCGACGGCGCTGTTGGAGCGCCCTTCGGCGATCAGCGCGAGCACCTCGCGCTCCCGCTGGGTCAGCCGGTGCGCGGGCTCGGTGGTCTCCCTGGCCCTGGCCCAGGTCTGCTCGAACAGGTCGATGAGGATGGCGATCAGGCTCTGCTGCCTGATCACGAGAGCCCCCGGCGAGTGGGGAACGGGGGTGATCCGGACGAACGCCACCGCGCGGTCGAAGACGAGCAGTTGCTGGATCGGCTCGTCGATGACCCGGTGCAGGTCGCCGGTGGCGTGCAGCTCCCTGATCCGGGCCGCTTTGCGGGGGTCGTCCAGGACGCTCGCGTGGACGATCGTGCGCATCGTCATGCCGCGCCGCAGGGCGTCCAGCACGCGGAGCCGGCTCTTCTGCTCCTCGCGGCCGTGCTCCGGCGAGCCCACCGGGTGCATGGCGCGCAGTTCGCGGGCCGTGGCGGCGGCCTGCGCGATCTGCTCCCGGACGAGCTCGTTGTCCTCCACCCGCTCGACGTCGACGGGGATGCCGCGTAGCTCGCCCACCACCTCCTCCAGCCGCTGGGCAAGCTGGGCCAACGCCACGCTCTCGTTCACACGCCCCCTCATCCCTATTGGGACATTCTGTCCGATCCTTTGGCGGCACTTGTGGCGGAGGTTACAAGAGAGGTCCAAGTGAGTCCCAAGACGGGCCGGGGAGCATGGTCCCTCTTCTGTGGAAAGAAAGGGACCCCCGATGAGAAGGACAGCGTTGCTGCTGGGTGCCGCGCTGCTCAGCAGTCTGCTGGCCGCCCCTCCGGCGCTCGCCGCCCCCGCCGTCAGGACGGCCGCGCCTGCGGCCAGGACGGCCGCCCCCGCGGTCAGGACGGCCAAGGTCAAGGCGAGCCCCGCCAAGCAGTCCGGCGCCTGCCCCACCACGGTCGGCTTCTCCGCCGTGGTCGCGGCCAAGGGCCGGGGAACCGTGCGTTACCGCTGGGTACGCGGTGACGGCAGCAAGGGCGCCATCAAGAGCTTCCGCGTCAACGGCACGCGCAAGGTGGTCGTGACCGACCGCCAGACGTTCGACCGGACCACTTCCGGCTGGCAGGCCGTGGAGATCCTCGGCAGGAAGGGGCTGTCGGCCAAGGGCCGCTTCAGCGTCGCGTGCGCGGGCCCCGCCGTGGTGTGGGACGGCGCCCACCCGCTGCCCGCCGAGCCCGGCAGGCCGCTGGTCGCCGCGGCCGACGTCGAGGCGAGCCCGGCGACCCACCGCGGCGCCTGCCCCACGACGGTGGTGTTCACGGGCACCGTCCAGGTGTCGCGCACGCCCGCCAAGGTCGACTACCAGTGGATCGACAGCAGCGCGGGGGAGGGGCGGCCCGAGTCGCTGTACTTCGCGGCGGGCGGGCCCCGTACCCGGCAGGTGACGCTGCCGCTGTCCGTGGGCAGCTCCACCGGCGGCTGGAAGGCCATCCGCATCCTCAACGCCGGCGGCCGCGACTCCGGACGCGCCACCTACCAGGTGACCTGCTCCAGCACGCCCACGACGCCTCCGCCGACCTCGCCTCCGCCGACGACGCCGCCTCCTACGACACCTCCGCCCACCTCGCCTCCGCCGACGTCACCGCCTCCCACGACGCCGCCGCCCGCGCAGAAGCCGGTGCCGCAGATCGTCGACGTCACCCCCGGCGACTACGAGGGCAGCTGCCTGGAACCCGTCTCGTACCAGGCCACCGGACGCATCTCGCTCCCGGCCGGCCCGGCGCGCAAGGTCACGTACTGGTGGATCCTCGACGGCGTCAAGTGGACGCCGCAGACCGTCGACTTCCCCGCCGGCGACGAGCCCCGCACCCGTGACGTGTCCGCCACCTGGAGCCTCGACTCCGGCCGGAACGGCACCCACACGCTCGGCCTCGCGACCGAGGGCGGCCCCGGCGAGCCTGCCGAGCGCGAGTTCTCCTTCACCTGCGTCGACGAGGGCGGCGACGCCAAGCTGACCGCCGAGTACATGTTGACCTCCCACTTCACCGGCCAGTGCGACGGCTCGTTCACCCTGCGGGCGGACGCCATGGTCGTGACGGACCGCGAGGCCGACATCAAGTACCGCCTGGTCGTCGACGGCAAGCCGGGCACGCTCAGGACCGCCAAGCTCAAGCCCGGTGTACGGAGCAGGATCGGCGACTTCTGGTACAGCAACGCCAGGTCCAGCGGCTCCGGCGTGGTCCGCCTGGAAGTCCTGAACCACAACAAGCCCGCCAAGCAGGAGCCCTACACCTGGACCTGCACGCAGCCCGACCCGTCGCCGGGCACGGTGCAGATCACCGAGATCGAGTCGGTCGGCTACTACGGGGACTGCGTCGCCGACCCGTACCTGACGGCCTTCGGCGAGTTCAAGGCGCCGGAGGGCACGGAGGTCAGCTACCACTGGGTCATCGACGGCCAGGCCGGGGAGACCTTCACCCACAAGATGCCGGAGAGCGGGGTCCTCGGCATCCAGGCGTTCAGCTGGAGCCGGCCGGCCAGGACCGACGGCACGATCAAGATCGAGGTCCTGAACCACAACAAGCCGACGGCGCAGACCACCTACCCCATCCGCTGCGAGAAATGACGACCCGTGCGTGCCGTCGTCCCGGCGACGGCACGCACACCGACCGCGCCGACCGGGGCCCGCGAGTCGGTAGCAGGCCGTTTTCGCCCGCCATGAGCCAGTCTGGAAGACGGTAGCCCGCTAACAAAGGTGATCGTCGTGACTGACCTGTCCGGATTTCAGCATCCCCGCCTGGCCCGCGTGTACGTCCAGGCCTCCGCCGCCGCGGACCTGCGCGGCGGGCGGGAGCACCGGCAACGGCTCCTGGACGGGCTCGAGGGCCGGGTGATCGAGATCGGCGCCGGCAACGGCCGCAACTTCGCCCACTATCCCAAGACGGTCAGCGAAGTCGTCGCGGTCGAACCGGAGGACACCCTGCGCCGCTTCGCCGAGGCCGAGGCCGCCTCGGCGCCCGTGCCCGTGCGGGTCGTGGCCGGCCACGCCGAGGCTCTGCCGGGCGAGGCCGAGGCTTTCGACGCCGCGGTGGTCTCGCTCGTGCTGTGCAGCGTGCCCTCGCCACCGGCGGCGCTGGCCGAGATCGCCCGGGTGCTCAGGCCGGGCGGGGAGCTGCGCTTCTACGAGCACGTACGATCGTCCAACCCGGCGCTCGGCCTGCTCCAGGACGCGATCACCCCGGTGTGGCGGCGCATGGCCGGAAGATGCAGTCCCAACCGCGACACGCTCGCCGCGATCCGGCGGGCGGGCTTCGCCGTGGACGAGGTCGAGCGGTTCGCCTTCGCGCCGCAGCCGCCCATCCCCGCCCTCGCGCACGTCCTCGGGCGGGCTCACCGGACCACGTAGAGCCGGTCAGGGGCGGACCGCGCCGAGCAGGCGGGTGCGCCAGTAGTCGTCCAGATCGACGACCTTGATGACGTCCCCGGTCTGCGGCGCGTGCACCATCTTCCCGTTCCCGGCGTACATGCCCATGTGCCCCAGCCCCTTGCTGAAGAGCAGGTCCCCGGGCTGCAACGCGTTCAGGGGGACGCGGCGGGCGGAGCCCCAGCTCCACTGGGTCCAGGTCGTACGGGGCAGCTCGACCCCGGCCTGCCGCCAGGCGGCCTGGGTCAGGCCGGAGCAGTCGTAGGAGCCCGGTCCCGTGCCGCCGAACCGGTACGGCTTGCCCACCTGGGCGAAGGCGAACTGCAGCGCCAGGCGGGCATTGCCGGAGGCCGGACCCGTGTACTTGATGCCGGCGCTGTTGGGGTCGCCGGTCTTGAAGGCGCCCAGTCTGCGCAGCAATTTGGTCTGTTCGGCGATCAGTTTCTCGATCTTGGACTTCTCGTCGCTGACCTTGTCGCGCGCGGTGTCGGACTCGGCCAGGGTGGTCTTGGCGTCGTTGCGCCGGTCGCGCAGCTCCTTGGTGGCCGCCTCGTAGGCGCGGACCTTGGCCGCCCGGGACTCGGCCATCTCCCGGAAGGAGGCCATGCTGTTCAGGATCGCCGTGGGATCGGCCTGGCCGGCGAGCCCCTCCCACCCCCTGATCGGGCCGAACTGGTAGTCGTTGACGGCCAGCCGGACGAGGTCGTCGCGCAGGGAACTGGCTCGGGCGTCCTTGAGGCGGAGCTCGGTGTTGAGCGTGTCGTACTTCTTCTTGGCCTTCTTGTACGCCTCCGTGGCCTGGTTGTACCGCTCGACCACCTGGTCGGCCTGCTCGTTCAGCTTCACGAGCTTGGCTCTGGCCTTGGCCGGCGACGGCTCGGCCACGGCGGCGCCGGGAGTGACGGCCAGTGCGACCAGGGACAGGGCCGCGGCCGCCGCTGTTCGTCCAAGCCTTGTCGGCAGGGCCACTACGACGCCTCCTCGTAAATCTCCAGAACCTGGGGCGAAATAGTACAGAAGTGAAAGGGCTGTCTGGCCTGTTTGCGGCATCGAGCATCCGGAACGGCGGGTACTACCTGCGCTAGGGGGCGATCAGGCCGGTCCAAGAGGAGATACGCGCGCCGCGCCTCCGGCGTTCAACGGGAGACTCATGGTGTTGGGACGTCTATTACTATGGCTTGTAGTTGTTCTGTTGCCCGGGTGAGCAGTGACGCCGCTGGCTATCCTGGCGCGAATACTAAGGTCGGCAGCTGTGAGGGGGGAGCGCGTGGCACGGCGGTTGCTCCTGCCCGGCCTCCCCTGGCTGCTGCCCCTGCTGATCGCGTTCGGCGTGGCCGGCATGCACACGCTGGGGCATCTCGGCTCTCACCATGGTGGCGCCGCCGTTCAAGGCTCGCACGTTCACGCCTCTCCCGTGGAGTCTTTCGGGATGGACCGGGGTGAGGTCGCGATCTGCTCGCGGGACGCGGCCGGGTTCGATCCGAGCGACGTGTGCCTGGCCGTGCTCACCTCGGTCATCGCGCTTCTGATCGCGGTCGTCTGGGCCGCGACGCTCTACTGGCGTGCGGGGATGGGCGGCTGGGGGTCCCCGGCGCGTACGGCGGCCAGAGCGCCGCCGCGCCGCCTGGCGCCGAACCCCGCAGTGCTCTCGGTGATGCGCATATAGGCCGAAATATCGGCGGACGGGCTGAAAGGCCGGTTCGCGATGACGGCCTGCGTACCTCCATCACCGAAGGAAAAACACCATGTTCACGAATATGAGGATCTCGGCTGCCACCGCGGCGGCCGGAGCCGTGCTCGCGCTGGTCGCCGGCTGCGGCGGCACCGACAGCGGCTCGATGGGGCCGGACATGGCCGGCATGTCCAGCAGCGCACCCGCCGCGACGACGGCGAGCGCCTCGCCCACGGCGGCGTTCAACGACGCGGACGTGATGTTCGCGCAGATGATGATCCCGCACCACCAGCAGGCGGTCGAGATGGCCGACCTGGCCGCGACCAGGGCCGCCGACAAGGAGGTCAAGGAGCTGGCCGCGAAGATCAAGGCCGCTCAGGACCCGGAGATCCAGACCATGCAGGGCTGGCTCACGGCGTGGGGCAAGCCGATGCCGTCCGAAGGCATGGACCACGGGATGGGCCATGACATGCCCGGCATGATGTCCGAGGACGACATGAAGAAGCTGGAGACGGCCAAGGGCGGCGCGTTCGACCGGCAGTTCGCCAAGCTGATGATCGCTCATCACGAGGGCGCGATCCAGATGGCGCGTACCGAGCAGACGCAGGGCTCCAACGCCGAGGCCAAGGAGCTGGCCAAGACCATCGAGACCGCCCAGCAGGCCGAGGTCGCCCAGCTGCGGGAGATCCTCGACCGCCTCTAGGAGCCGGTGGCCCGCCGCACGGCGCGGCGGGCCCCCAGGGCCCACCGGTTACCGCTTCTGAGCGACGGCGGCGCGCAGGTGGGTCAGGGCCTCCTGGGCACGCTTCCGTCTCTGCTCCTCGGTTCCCGGGTCGGCCGGCTGGTACTGACGGCCCAGGTACTCCGTGAGCACGACCGCGAAGGCCGTCACGACCTTGTCGGGGTCGTGGACGCCGTTGCCGAGGGCGTACTGGCAGATCATCCGGAGCGACAGCGCGCTCAGGTCCTTCTGCAACTCGACCGGTCCCTCGCCGGCCTGTTTCGCCCACCGGTCCACCAGCCGGCCGGCGAGCGCGGTCAAGCCGGGGAAGTGGGCCTCGTGGGAGCGGCGACCGGCCAGTACGGACAGGACCGCGCGGCGCCATGGCGTGTGCTCGTCCGCGGGCAGGGTCTGCAGGTTGCCGGCCTCGCACAGCGGGGCCACGAACTCGAACAGCTCCTCCGGCCGCTTGTTGACCCCGGCGGTGGCCTCGAGCAGTGGCTGCTTGGCAAGGTGCCGAGCACCCGCCGCAGCCTTCGATGGCCGTCACCGTCGCGGGTCCGACCCGGTCACCCGCATGTGGAGGAGCCACAATGTCCAGGACGAAGGCCGAGGCTCACAGCGGCAGCTCCAGCGTGACGGTCGTTCCGTTGCCGACCGATGAGGCGATGTCATACCGCCCTCCCAACGCGGCGGCCCGGGCGTGCAGCTTGCTCCGGTCGATGACCTCGTGCGAGCCGAGCCCCGGCCCGTCGTCGCAGACGGTCAGCATCAACGTGACCCCCGCGGTCAGCGCCATCGAGACGTACGTGGCCTGCTCGACGGCCGAGAACGCGTCGACCAGCACCGCGAAGGCGAGGAGGGCCGCTTCGTGGGGAACCGCACCCTCCGGCAGGGCCCACACCTCCACCGGAATCCTCGCCTGCTTGCCCCAATCGGCCACGAACGCCTTCACCGACTCCCGCAGGCCCGTGACAGGCGATGGCCCAATGATCACATCCGGTATCACGGTCATGACACCCCCTCCTTACGGCACCAGGGTCGTGGAGGGGTCTTGGAGCCACATGGTGATGGGATGAGAGTCCCATGAATCGTGTCAGCGTCCTGCGGCCGGCCGGCTTGCGACGTCCTCTGGCAGGAGTGGGGCCGAAGCCGCCAGGCACGTCGCAAAGGCGGACCCGCCGCAGGGCTGAGCTGCGGCGGATGGTGGTGGCGTCCAGCCGCGTGACTTCGCCGCGCGTACGCCGGCTGTTGCTCGGCCTCCTCGACGTCACCGACCCAGCCGCGCGAGGCGGCAAGAGAGAATTCCTTCGCGCCGGAGAAGCACCACAGGACGCACAGGGCGCCCGGCAGACGCGGACCCCATACGTCCCGTGGAGCCAGACTTCCGCGCGGTCAGTCGCTGTCCAGCGGCTCCAGCACAAACACCGGGATCTCCCGGTCCGTCTTCTTCTGGTAGTCGGTGTACGGCGGATACGCCGCCACCGCACGCTCCCACCACTCGGCCTTCTCCGCGCCAGTCACCTCACGGGCCTTCATGTCCTGCTTGGCAGGGCCGTCCTGAAGTTCCACATGGGGATGGGCCTTGACGTTGAAGTACCAGACGGGGTGCTCGGGAGCGCCGCCCTGCGAGGCGACCACGGCGTATCGGCCCTCGTGCTCCACGCGCATCAGCGGCGTCTTACGGATCTTGCTGCTCTTGGCACCCAGAGTGGTCAGCAATATGACGGGCATTCCCGTATCCAGCAGAGTCGTGCCCTTGGTGCCGCCGGAGCTCTCGTACAGCTCCACTTGCTCGCGCACCCACTGCGCCGGGCTGGGTTCGTACTCACCCACAAGAGGCATGGCGTCCATCCCTTGGTCGGCCAACTCACGTTCAGGACGCTCCAACACCCGGCCGGTGCGTTTTCATCCACGCCTCAGTCTCGGTTGCCAGGTGCTGGGGGTGTGCGCTTCGACGCGATCATCCAGCCGCTTGCGTCCCGGATGTCGGAGCTGATCAGCCGACGACCACGTCCAGGAAGATCGGCTTCTTGGCGGACAGTAACTGGGTCCCGGTCTCGTCGGTCATCTTCCAGTAGATCTTGCATCTCCCGGGGGAGTCCGATGCGCGGACGCGTACCGCGATGTCGACGGGCTCGCCCGGCTGGACCGGGCGGATCTCGACCCGTTTGGGGGCGCGGCACGGGGTGTCGTTCAGCCGGGTGAGATAGCGTCCGCGCCACGGGATGGTGCCGGTGTTCCTGATCCGCCAGATCTTCGTGAACTCCGTCCCCGTTTTCACCACCGTGCCGTCCGGATGGGTGACGTCCTGTTCGAAGGCGGAATCGTCGTAGGTGGAGGCGGCCTCCGCCGGGGTGTTCGGCGCGGTGGGCCCGTCCTTTCCGGAGAGCGGGGCGAACCAGGTGAAGAGAGCGGCACCGGCGGCGGCAGCGGCGGTCGCGACCGCCGCGATCATGGCCGGCCTCCTGGCAAGGGGAGGCCGGGTTCGGCGTTCGGGATGCTCCGCCATCCGGACCTCTGTCTCGATGTGCCCGGCACGGGCCTCGGCGGGTCCGGCGCGGGTCTCGTCGTGACCCGTACGACCCTCGGTGGTCTCGCTACGTACGGCGGCGCTCGCGGCCCGCTCCCAGTGGGCTCGCCACTCGCGCCTGGCCTCCTCGGCGTCCTGCCCCAACCGGTCGACGGCGAGGACCCGGACGAACTCCCACGTCGTCTCCCAGGTCGGCAGGACCTGCCCCCGGGCGGCGGCCGCCAGCGAGGACTTCGAGGCCGCCGCGCCCATACGGGTCGACATCTCCGCGAAGGACGGGTCGCCCGCCTCCGCCTTGAGCTCCCACAGGCGGTACGCGAGGGCGGCCACCGGGCCCGCGGCCGGTTCAGGCCGGACCGGCTTTCGACCGGGCCGCGCTACCCTGCCTGTCCACTGCGGGTCAGGCTCGTCTTCCTGCGAGCCTGACGTCCCCGGTAATTCCGGCATCTTCACCTGCCCTGTCCGGCGCCGTCATCCGGCCGTGCCGACGACCTCGGCATGGCCTGTGACGCCTGAGAGCAAATGAGATTACCTGAATTGTCCGAATACGTCCGGAATTCTGCGGGTTACCTGGACGCCGTGGTCATTCGCCTGCGCATGCCCGGAAGCCGTACCCCGCCGCGAAGGATCGCAATGCCTTCTCGTTCTCGTCCGGTTCCAAGGACTGTTCCACCGCCTTCTTCGCCTCGCCCTCCCTGCCCGCGCGCATCGCCGCCTCCGCGCGTCCGCTGAGTTCGCGCAGGCTCGCGGCCAGCGCCCTGGCGGGCACGAAGAACCCATTTCGCACCCGCGGGACGTCACCATCGGGCGGCGCGATCGCTTCTATCGCGGCGATGGTGCCGGTCATCGACTCCGACGCGCGGCGCAGCTCGTCCACCTCCTCGCGCAGGTTGGCAGGTGGCTCCTCGCGGAGATCCGACTGCCGGGACGCTTCCTCACACACCGCGTCCACGGCGGCGATGTATTGCCTTTTGGCGTCCTCGTACGGTTCCTCCTCCGCCACCGAGACCGTCGCCCACAGCACCAAGGCAAGAGCCGGCACGACCCCGCCGACGATCACGCGCCACGCCGGGACATGCCTTCTCTCACGCGATCTCATCCGCCGCTCACTCCTTCGGAAGAAAACGCCCTTGGCGCTCGCGCGAGCGCCAAGGGCCGAAGTCCGGCCGAGCTACGTCCCCGTCCCAGCTCGGGATCAACACCGGATCCGGCGCTCCTGCGACCGCTTGTACAGGGTGGCCACTTCGCTGCCGCGCAGGACAGAGTAGAGATGCACCTTCGTCTGGTTGCGGTAGAGCTGACTGCCGCCGGAGCACTTCCACGAAGGGGTCGTCGTCACGGTGAACGCCGCCCTTCCCTTCTTCACCTCCGAGGTGGCCTTCGTCCGCCAGAAACCCAGCCCGCGATACTGCTGGAGGCTCGTCTTGACCACGGCCCGCCGGCCCCACTCGCCCTTCTCGCAGTGGACCTGCCTGCTGGTCGTGATGTAGGCGCCGGTCCTGTACGGGGTCTTTATCCGCTGCCACCCCTTGCAGCGGTCGTGGTACCCGATCCCCAGGTAGGACTTCGCCGACCAGCCCGGCGCCAGGACGGCCGAGCTGTCCGAGGCGGCGGTGGCGCCCAGCCCCGCCTGCGCCGACGCGGACGACCCCGCCATAAGCCCGGCCGTCAGCCCGATGACGAGAGCCGCTCCTGTAATCCCTTTTCGTCCGATCATCGGATCTCCTTTCAAAGAAATCCTCTGCACTTTCCGACTCGGGAGTCCCCGATCAACCGCGCACAGCGATTCAGCGGAATATCCGAACGCCTGCCAATGGCGCTGATACCGAACACTGGCGCCGGGAACGGCACCACTCTGACCGCCATACCCGGCACCGGCAAGCGATCTGCCCCGTCCAATCGTCCAGACATTGTCCAGAGCTATTAGGACAATCGAATCCGCAGGTCGGAACTTGCGACAGAGATTCAACGTACCGGCGGAATCTTTTCCCGGCTCCGCACGATCGGTGCCCACACCCAACCCGCCTCGGGGTGTCGCAGCAATTGCGGCACTCCAACAATTCGCAGGACGGCATGACTACGAGACCTGCTCCCGCTGACGATCTTCGTTATTCGCATAGTGTGGGATTGTCGTCCAGAGCATCGGTCATGGGGCGCCGGCAGAGGCCGCATGAACTCGGCGTCCAGCCCCCTGCCCACCTCGGCCGGCCGGCCCTCCTCCAGCCGGTCGGCCGCGTGCGCCCGGTGGATGCGCCGCAGGATCGCCGGCTCGTCCGCCCGGAGCGGCCCGCCGTCCCTGGCGTCGACGTACCAGGTGTGGGCCAGGTGGTAGGTGCGCCGGCCGTGCAGGAGGATCGGGATGAAGGGGCGGGCGTGCAGCTCGCCCTCGATGATCATGCGGGTGATGTCGTCGGAGTCCTGCGACGGCGGCGACATCAGCACGATCACGCCGACCGCGTGCCGCAGCCGCCGCCTGATCGCCCAGAACTGCAGGCCGCCCGGCTCCAGGCTGCCCAGCCACCACACCGGCAGGCCCGCGCCGCGAAGCCGCAGGACCAGCCGCGGCGCGTAGTCGTGGTCAGCACCGACGTGGCAGAGCACGAAGCCGTCCCGCTCGGGAGGGATCAGCGGGCGCGGCGGCGACGGCAGCGCAGCCTCGAGGTTCTCCCTGGCGGCGCCCTCGTGCTCCCGGCTGGGTTCCCGCCGGGCGAGGACGTCGACCAGTTCGTCCGCCTTCGCGTCGTAGTCCTCCCCCTTGATGCCTCTGAAGTCGCGCCAGAGCCGCCTTTGGTGGCCGGGGGAGCGGTCCGCGATTATCCGTACAAGTCCGAACGCAGCCGGTTACCATGACGGCGAGCCGGGCCTGAGGAGGCGCTCGTGCAGGAGCAGGCACTCATCACGACCCGCGAGGAGTTCGGCCAGGCGCTGACCCGGCTGCGCGAATCGGCCGGGGTGTCGGTGCGCCAGGTGGCGGCCAAGGTGGGGGCCGACATCGCCTCCAGCACGTTGGGCGACTGGTTCGCCGGGCGCGGCCTGCCCTCCCTGTCCTCCCGCGACCTGCTGGTCGAGGTCCTGCGGGTGTGCGGGGTGAGCGACGACGCGGCCGTCGAGCAGTGGCTCAACGCCTGGCACCGGGTACGCCGCGCGCCCGGCCGGCGGCCGGCGGGGCCGGAGCCGTACCGGGGGCTGGCGGTTTTCGAGACCGAGCACGCCGAGTGGTTCTTCGGCCGTGCGGCGCTGACCGGGCAGCTCGTCGCCCGCCTGACCGATCCGGGACTCCGGCTCGTGGTGGGCGCCTCGGGCTCGGGCAAGTCCTCGCTGCTGCGGGCGGGGGTGGTCCCCGCGCTGGGCCGGAGCGCCGCCGTGTTCACGCCGGGACCGCACCCGATGGACGCGCTGGCGCGGCAGCATGGCGAGGTGCTGATCGTGGACCAGTTCGAGGAGGTCTTCACGGTCTGCGAGGACCAGGACGAGCGTACGAGGTTCGTCGCGGCGCTGAGCGAGGCGGCGGAGCGGGCGGTGGTCGTGGCCGGCCTGCGCGCCGACTTCTACGGCCAGGCCATGCGCCACCCCGAGCTGCTCGCGGCGATGCGCTCCGGCCAGCTCGTGGTCGGCCCGATGTGCGAGGACGAACTGCGCGCCGCCGTCGTGGAGCCCGCCCGCAAGGCGGGCATAGAGATCGAGAACGGCCTGGTCGAGCTGCTGCTGCGCGAGGTCGCCCCGGCAGGCGCCGACGGCGAGGCGCACGAGGCCGGCACGCTGCCGCTGGTCTCCCACGCCCTGTACGCGATGTGGCGCGAGAGCCAGGGCAGGCGGCTGACCATCGCCGACTACCGCAAGGTCGGCGGCATCGGCAGGGCCGTGGCCGACAGCGCGGAGAAGGTCTACCTGGGCCTGAGCGAACACCGCCAGGAGCTGGCCAGGAGGCTGTTCCTGACGCTCGTCCACGTGGCGTCCGACACCGCCGCCACCCGCAGGAGCATGACGATCGCTGAGGTCCTCGCCGACCACGACCCCGCCGTGGCGGCCGAGGCGGAGGACGTGCTCGACGGCTTCGTGGCCGAGCGCCTGATCACCGTCGACCTCGACAAGGTGCAGATCAGCCATGAGGCCCTGCTCACCGCCTGGCCCCGGCTGGCCGGCTGGCTGGAGAGCGACCGGGCGGGGCTGGTCGTCGGCCGCGACCTGGCCGAGGCCGCGGCGCGGTGGGCCAAGGAAGGGGACGACCCCGGCGCGCTCTACCGCGGCTCGCGGCTGGCCGTGGCCCGCCTCTGGGCCGAGGGCGCCGGACCGCACGCCGCTCCGGGGCCGCAGGCCAGGCGGTTCCTGGCGGCGTCCGTCGAACGCCAGGAGGCGGAGGCCGCGGCACGGCGGCGCGGCACCCGGCGGCTGCGCCGGCTCGTGGCCGTGCTGGCGGCGCTGCTGCTGCTGACCACGATGGCGGTCGTGGTCGCGGTACGCGGCCAGCGCGACATCGGCGACCAGCGCAACGCGGCGCTGTCCGGCAAGGTCGCCAACGAGTCGGTCGCGCTGCGGGCGGGCAACCCGGCGCTGGCCGCGCAGCTCGCCCTGGCTGCCCAGCGGCTCACGCCGACCACCGAGTCACGTGGCGCGGTGCTCAGCACGCCGGCCAACCCGTACGCCAACGTGCTGACCGCCCACGCCGGCGCGGTCTACGCGGTGAACTACAGCCCCGACGGCAGGCGGCTGGCCACGGTGGCGCTCGACGGCACGCTGCGGATGTGGGACGTGACCGATCCGCTGCGCCCGGGCGCGCTGTCGTCGGTGGCGGGCGACGCCAAGGGCCTCGCCGCGGCCGCGTTCGCGCCGAATGGAGAGTTGGTGGCCACGGCCGGCAACGACAACACGGCCGACCTGTGGGACGTTCGCGACCCCCGGCACCCCGTGGCTCTGGCCACGATGGGCGGGCACAGCATGGGGATCATCGGGGTGGCCTTCAGCCCCGACGGGACGATGCTGGCGACCGCCTCCTACGATGCCACCACGCTGTTATGGAACGTTACGAATCCCAGCAAACCGTACCTGCAGAGCACGCTCAAAGGCGCTCCCAAGGAGCTGTCGGACGTCGCCTTCAGCCCGGACGGCAGGACGCTGGTCGTCACCGCCTTCTCCAACGACGTCATGCTCTGGGACGTCGGCGACCCGCGCCACCCCGAGCGCCTGCCCGACCTGCGCGGTCACACCGGGGCCGTGCTGGCGGCCGCCTTCCACGGCGACACCCTGGCCACGGGCGGCTTCGACAACACGGTACGGCTGTGGGACCTGCGCGATCCCCGGCACGGCAGGCCCCTGGCCACGCTCTCCGGGCACGAGGACGGCGTGGTCGCCATCGACTTCAGCCCCGACGGCCGCTCCCTGGCCACCGGCAGCTACGACCGCACGATCCGGCTGTGGGACCTGACCGATTTCAGCGCCGACCCGATCGTGATGACGGGGCACTCGAACACCGTCTACACCGTCCGCTACAGCCCCGACGGCCGCGTCCTCGCGTCCGGCGGGCGCGACGACACCGTACGCGTGTGGGACCTGGGCCGGCCCCTGCTCGGCGGCCACCGCGGCACGGTCTACGCGCTCGCCTACAGCCCCGACGGCCGCCTGCTCGCCACGGCCAGCCATCCGGTGATCAAGATCTGGGACGTGTCGGGCGATCCCCGCCCCCTGACCACGCTCACCGGGCACGACAACGGCGTCACCGCCGTCGCCTTCGCCCGCAACGGCACGCTCCTGGCCAGCACCGACCTGGACAGCTCGGTACGCCTGTGGGACCTCACCGATCCGGCCCGCCCCCGGCTCCTGTCCGAGACGGCGGCCGGCATCGGCAACATCTTCGCCGCGGCCATCAGCCCCGACGGCAGGAGCCTGGTGGTGGCGGGCGAGAAGTTCGACGTGTACGTCTGGGACATCTCCGACCCCGCGCATCCCGTACGCCGGGCCGTCGCCAAGGGCCACGAGGCCGCCGTCAACGCCGTGGCCTTCAGCCCCGACGGCCGGCTGCTGGCCACCGGCGGCGGCGACCGGACCATCCGCCTGTGGCGCACCGCCGACCTGGCCCCGCTCGGCGTCGCCACAGGCCACGGCGGCACGGTCTACTACCTCGCCTTCGACCACACGGGCACGCTGCTGGCCAGCGGCAGCGGCGACCGTACGGCCCGGCTCTGGAACGTGCGCTCCCTCGACCGGCCGATCGCCGTCCTGCGGGGCCACGCCGACAGCGTGCAGTCGGTGGCCTTCAGCCGCGACGGCCGCACGCTGGCCACCGCCAGTGACGACCGGACCGCGATGCTCTGGGACCTCGCCGACCCGGCCCGAGCGACCGCGCTGGCCACCCTGACCGGGCACCTCGGGCAGGTCAACAAGGCCGCCTTCAGCCCGGACGGCGCCACCCTGGCCACGGTGTCCGGCGACTCGACCGCCCGCCTGTGGCCGGTCGACCCCGGCGCCGCCGCCCGGCACATCTGCGTGCTGGCCTTTCCGCCGATCACCCCGGCGGAGTGGCGCCAGTATCTGCCCGACGTGCCCTACGACCCACCCTGCCCAGCGGACGCCGCCACCGGCCACGCCCCGGCGGGCTGACCCCCACCCGCCGCGCCGCCACGACC
>NZ_JBSFTC010000179.1:0-23027 GCF_053590415.1 Nonomuraea sp. NPDC003201 | reverse complement strand
TCCCACCACAGCTCGGCGTCCTCCAGCGCGGCGATCATCTTGTCCCAGTCGCAGACGTCCTCAGGCGTGGTGTCGAGCAGCACGTCGGCGTCGATGCCGAGGTCGGCGAGCCTGGCCTCGAACCGGCCGCCCTCGTCCATGCGGTGCGCGGCCCGCCAGCGCGCGAGCCGCCGCTCGGCCAGGTCGCTCTCGCGGGGAGCGGGCCGGGTGGTGAGCGCCAGCCGCTCGGCGAGCGTGAGCGCCCCGGCCCACCAGCACCGTGCCGGTTCCGTGTCTGTACGTTGTGCCGGCGTCGCGGCGATGTGTGACAAAGGTGGCATCCTCGCTGCTCGCGGGGACCACGCGCTTCGGCGGGCCCCTGGCCGTTGGCTGTCAGCAGGATGAGACGGCACCCGGCCGCCGCGGCATCCGGTGAACGCCGTGAGCCGCCCGCCCCCGTCGCCCGCGGGATACGTGAAACCACTGAGGCGCCGGAATTACGGGTCCGCGGCCGTTCACCCGAGGGCCGATCTTGCCCACAATGGGCGCCGGAACCCACACGACCGAGGAGGACCGATGAACGACAACGGCAAGACCGGCATCCGGCGACTGCGGCGCATCGTCGTGGGCGCGGTGGCGCTGGCCGCCTGCGCCATGCTCGCGATCGCGGGACCCGCCGCGGCCGACAGCGATGGCGGCTTCGGCGGTTTCGGCGGCGGCAGCGGCGGCGGAGGCGGAGCCACCGGCAGCTGGTGACCCGCCCCCGGCACCGGATCAGCCGGGGCAGAGTGACCGGCTCGGCAGAGGTCTTCGCTGTTGCGAAGTCGGTGATGACCTTGGAGCATCTCCTTACCGACGCGTGCGACGTTCCGGGAGTGCCCTGTGGTCATCGATGATCTGTCCGAGCCGGAACTCGTCCTCTGGGAGGCGTTTCCCGTAGCCCGTCCGGTAGATCTTCCCGGCGCCCCCGTCCGGGCCGCGGTCATCACGAAGCTGCTGCTCGGCGCCCAGGAACGCCTGCCGGGACAGACACCCGGCCTGCGGCTGTCCGGAGCCCGGATCACCGGCCGGCTGGACCTGTCCGACGCCGAGGTGCAGCATCCTCTGATCCTGACCGGCTGCGAGTTCGAGGAGGCGCCCGTCCTCACCGGAGCCCGCACCGGCCTGGTCGACCTCGCGGCTTCCCGGTTACCCGGCCTGCGGGCCGCGGATGCCGTGATCGGTGGGGGCCTGCGCCTGGAAGGGTGCCTGATGGACGGCCCGATCGAGCTCGGTGGAGCGCACGTGTCCGGGACGATGGATCTCAGCGACACGGCGATCCACGCGGATCCGGCCGTCCACGCCGACGGCCTGACCGTCAACCGGGATCTTCTGTGCGCGAACGCCGTCATCGACGGTGAGATGCGCCTCGCGGGCGCCAGGATCGGCGGGACGCTGACGCTCGACGGCACGCGGGTCGGGCGGCCGGGCGGCCGCGGCCTCACCGCCGAGGGGATCGTCGTCGACGGCGGATTGTCGGGCCGGCACGGCTTTCTCTCGTACGGCGAGCTGAGCGTGCAGGATGCCCGGGTGGGACGCCGATGCGAGTTCGGCGGAGCCCGGCTGTCCAACCCCGGCGGCATCGCCCTGAACGCGGAGCGGCTCACCGTCGAGGGCAGGCTGCTCTTCAATGAGGGCTTCGCCGCCGAAGGCGAAGTCCTGCTGCGTGCGGCCCAGGTGGCCGGGCAGCTCTCCTTCAGCCACGCGACTCTGGCCAATCCGGGCGGACGCGCGCTGAACGCACCGCTGATGGAGCTCGGCGGCGGACTGCGGGCCACCCCCGGCTTCGTGGCGACCGGAGCGGTCTTCCTGGACTCGACGCAGGTCCGCGGATCGCTCAACGTCGACGGCGGGAGGATCTCCAACCCGGGCGCGACGGCGCTCTCACTGCGGCGGCTGGCGGTCACCGGCAGGCTCAGCTGCAGCGAGGGCTTCAGCGCCGAAGGCGAGATCGTGCTCATCACCGCCAAGGTCGAGGGCACCTTGGAGTTTCACGGCGCCACCCTCAGCAATCCCGGCGGGCGCGCTCTGTCACTGTGGGAAGTGACCGCGGGCGGTGGCGTCGACTGCTGCGAGGGCTTCACCGCCACCGGAGCCCTCTCGATCAGGAACTCCCGGATCGCCGCCACGCTGTGCTTCGCCGAGACCACCCTCGACGGCGACCTTCACCTGCGTGGCGTCGAAGCGGCCGCGCTGAAGATCGGGCCGGAGACCCTGCTGCTGCGCACCGTCGACCTTCGCCACACCCGGGTCGGCCTGCTCGACGACGTTCCTGACCGGTGGCCCGCCCAACTCCTGATGAACGGCTTCACCTACGACAGCCTGGAGACGCCCCTACCCGTCCAGGAGCGCCTTGACTGGCTGGCCAAGGAGGCCTACCAGCCGCAACCGTACGAGCAGCTGGCCGCCGTCTACCGCCGGCATGGTCATGACGAGGCTGCTCGGGACGTGCTGCTGGCCAAACAGCGCCGCCGCCGGACGGGGCAGCGGCTCGGGGCGCGGCTCTGGGGTTACCTGCAGGACTGGACCGTCGGGTACGGCTACCGCCCGTTCCGCGCCGCGCTCTGGCTCGCCGCCCTTCTCCTCATAGGCACGGTCGCTTTCGCCGTCCACCATCCACCGGCCTTCAAACCCGTCGAGGCACCCCCCTTCGACGCCTTCCTCTACACCCTGGACCTGCTCCTCCCGATCATCACCTTCGGACAGGAGAGCGCCTTCGGCCCGCGCGACCTGCAACAATGGCTCGCCGCCGGGCTGATCGCCGCGGGGTGGATCCTCACGACGACCATCCTGGCGGGCCTCACCCGCGTACTCTCCCGCCAGTAGCCCACGTCAACGCCCGCCGCCGGCCGGGGGAAGGGAGCGGCGGCCGAGCTCCGCGAGCCGGGGGCGCGGGCGAAGTTGAGTAGGGCATACTCAGGCGATCGCGGCGCGAGGGCGCGACGGTGGGGCCATGCTCGCCCTACGCGCCCGCCGTCTCTTCGACGGCCAGGAAATGCGCCACGACCAGGTGGTGATCGTCGAGGACGGCCGCATCACCGGCATCACCACCGAGGCGCCGGCCACGGTCGACCTGGGCGAGGCCACGCTGCTGCCCGGACTCATCGACTGCCACGTCCACCTGGCCTTCGACGCGAGCCGCGACGTCGTGGCAATGCTGGAACCGCCGGGGCTCGCCGACCGGATGCGGCAGGCCGCGCGGCAGCACCTCGCGGCCGGGGTGACGACCGTACGCGACCTGGGGGACCGGGACTACCTGGCGCTCGGGCTCGACCTCGGGCTCGACGGGCCGGAGATCCTCTCCGCCGGGCCGCCGATCACCACTCCCAGGGGGCACTGCTGGTTCCTGGGCGGTGAGGCGGCGGGCGAGCACGGGGTGCGCGAGGCCGTACGGGAACGGGCGGCGCGCGGCGTCCACGTGATCAAGATGATGGTGACGGGCGGCGAGATGGCGCCCGGCACGCACTCCCACCTGCTCCAGTACGGCCTCGCCGAGCTGAGGGCGGCGGCCGACGAGGCACACGCGCACGGCCTGCCGATCACCGGGCACGTCCACTGCGCGGAGGGGATCGCGCACGTCCTGGACGCCGGGTTCGACTCGATCGAGCACTGCTCGTTCTTCACCGAGGACTCCTACGCGGTGGACCACGCGATGATCGCCCGGCTGGCCGCCGCCGACGTCGTGGTGTCCCTCACGGCGGGGGTGGCGCCCGGCCCGGCGCCGCTGCCGCCGCGCATCCAGCAGCGGATGGCGGGCATGGTGGAGGCGCTGCGGGCCGTTCAGGCGGCCGGGGTGGACTTCGTCATCGGGACGGACGCGGGCATCGGGCCGCCCAAGCCCCACGGAGTGCTGCCGTACGGGGCGGAGATGCTGGTCGAGCACGGGTACGCGCCCCTGGACGTGCTGCGGGCGATCACATCGGGCGCGGCCCGCGTCTGCCGGGTGGGGGAGCGCAAGGGCAGGATCGCACCCGGGTACGACGCCGACCTGCTGGCCGTGGCGGGCGACCCGCTCTCCGACATCACCGCGCTGCGGCGCCCGCTGGCCGTCTACCGGATGGGGCGCCGCGCCCCGGGCCGATGAGACGTCCGAGGTCGGCCGGGCCCGCCGTGGATGAGCGCGCCGAGGTGGCGGGCCGCGCCGACGATCCCGGTGACGAGCCATTCGCAGGCTTCCACGATCGGAGTTGACACCGCGGTGGCCGGCCGGCTCCGAGGTCCGATCTCCGTGCTGGTCAACAACGCCGGAGGAGGGCGTGCGGGCCGGGGTGCGGTCGGCTACCGCCGCAGCCGGGCGGGGGCTTCTTCACCGCCCCGCTCCGGCCACGCCTTCACGGTCGGCCACCGGCGCCGCCCTCGCCCGGGTCGTCCACGACCGCACCGCCGCCCTGCCGGGTGTCCGATCTCGGCGCTGTGTGCGGTTATCGTGCGGAAGAGCCGCTCAGTTGAAGCAGTCCTGCTTCTTCAGGGCCATGCCGAACTCCGTGACCTTGCCGTGCAGGACGGTGAAGGAGTAGTAGGCCTTCGTGTTGCCCGGCACCGTGGTCACCCAGAAGCCGTGCGTGTCCTGCTTGAGGTGCGGGTAGACCTTCTTCAGCTGCGACTTGGCCGTCCCGACCGCCACGCCTTCGGGAGTCTTGGCGGTCTTGGGCGGGAAGAAGGCGGCCACACCCAGCTTCGGCGAGATGTACAGGCCGACGTTGTCCTTGCCGGTCGGGTACTTCTTCAGGTCCCAGCCCGAGCAGCCGTCGGTGCCGCCGTCGATCTTCTTGGTGATCCCGGCCGCTTTGGCCTGCTTGAGCGACATGCCGAGCTTCAGCCCGCCGAAACCGTTCGGACCGACAACCGGCTTGGTCTGGGCGAGGGCGGGGGTGGCGGCGAGCGTCAGGGTGGCGGCCACAGCGATCATGAGCTTCATCATGGTTGGTATGACGACCGCGAAGCGCCCAAGGTTCTGAGTAGACCTTACTCATGTGCGGCCCGCGAGGTCACTTCATCCTGGCAGCATGCGCTTACTCACAGTGTTATCCCTGATCGCGCTCAGCCTGGTGGTGGTCAGCACGCCCGCCGCCCAGGCCAGTACGGGTGTCACGCTCCGGCTCACGATCAACAAGATCCACCAGATCGAGAGCCCCGACAACGGCACGGGCAACTACTTCCCCGAGATCCGCATCGGGAACGGTGACCTGCAGCGCAGGAGCGCGGTGGAGGACGACGACTTCGATCCCAGCGCGTTCGACCCGCCGTGGATCTTCACCCAGGACGTACAGGTCCCGGACGACACCACCAAGGTGCCGATCCTCATCCGCCTCTGGGACGAGGACGGCGGCCTCAACGGCGGCGACGACAAGCTGGACATCAGCCCGCAGAACCAGGACGACGACCTCGAGCTCCAGTACGACATCGGCACCGACACCTGGACCGACCCCGGCGACCTGCTCACGCCGGGCCAGACCTACGTGGAGGGCGACGGCGACCCCAACTTCCCCAACGCGCACGACGGCAAGCGGGCGGGCATCGGCTTCAGGATCGAGCGGACCAGCGGCCCGCTGCCCGACATCGACGGCGACGGCATCCCCGACGTCATCGAGCGCTTCGGCATCCGCAACCCCGACGGCTCGATGAGGTTCGACCTGAAGCAGCTGGGCGCCAACCCCTGCCGCAAGACGGTCATCGTGTGGATCGACTGGATGACCGGCGACTCCCAGCACACCCACCGGCCCAAGGACGCCGCGCTCCAGGAGCTCAGGCGCGCCTTCGAGGACGGCCCGGCCACGGCCACCCAGCCCTGCCCCTACGGCGGCGTCCCGCTGGACGACGGGGTGGACTTCATCCCCATCGTCGGCACGGGCATTCCGGAACAGGCCGTGATGACGGAGAAGGACACCGCCTTCGCCAACGCCAGGACGGCCGACCTGCCCAGGGAGCTGGCGCCGTACGCGCACTACACGATCTTCGCCCACGACCTCACCGCCGGCAGCATGGTCTCCGGCCGCTGCTGCGACCCCAGCCGCGGCAACCGCGACTTCATCGTCACGCTCGGCGAGTGGCGAACGTGGTGCGTCGACGGGGGCCCGAACGGCAAGCTGGACTCCACCGTGGTGGGAGACGACTTCCTCAAGGGCAGCCAGATCGGCGTCGGCCCCGACCACGTCTGCAACAGCAAGGTCAAGAAGGGTTCCGACGACGTCCAGCTGATGAAGCCAGGCAGCGGTCCGGACGTCGTCTTCTCCGGTACGGCCCGCGACCAGGCCGGCACGCTGATGCACGAGCTGGGACACGCGCTCGGGCTCGCCCACGGCGGCGACACCCGGACCAACTACAAGCCCAACTACCTCAGCATCATGAACTACGCCTACGAGCCGGCCGGCATCCCGACAGGCCTGGACCCGGCGCCCCGCCGCCTGGACTACAGCCGGGGCAGGATGCCCCGGCTCGACCGCGATCACCTCGACGAGAGCAAGGCCATCGGCCCCGGCGACGACTACGCCCGCTGGAAGATCCCCAGCAAGCCGGAGCAGTACGGCCCGGTCGACCCGGCCGTCGACTGGCTGGACTGGAACGTGAACGGGACGGAGGACCCGCCCACGATCGCGGCCGACATCAACTCCGAGGACGACGTGTGCGTCCTGGCGGGCACCAACAACACGATCGACTCCGCCAGGATGGGCGACGACGTCCAGTTCAGCGACGCGATCATCCAGGGGCCCGACAACACGTGCCAGTCGACGCCGCTGGCGGGCAGCGACGACAAGGGTCGCGACCCGATCCTCACCGACTACGACGACTGGGGACACCTGAAGCTCGACGTCTCCAAGCCCGGCGCCGGCGTGGAGTCCGGCCGTGAGATCGACTTCGTGACCGCGGCCAAGATCGAGGCCGGTTTCCAGGACTTCTACACGCCCGACCTGGCCACCACCAAGACCGTGGACAAGGAGTCGGCCGAGCCCGGCGACACCCTCACCTACACGGTCAAGGTGGACAACGTCGGCAAGGGCGGGGCGGAGTCCGTCAAGCTCACCGACACGCTGCCCGACGGCACCGCCGTCGCCCGCGACCTGCCCGACCTGGCCGCAGGAGCGAGCCGCAGCGAGACCTTCACCTATGCGATCCCGTGCGCGACCGACGACGCCGCCACGGTCACCAACTCCGCCACCGTCGTGGGCAAGAACGTGGCAGGCGGCGCGGAGGAGGACACTTCCGACAACACCGGCAAGGCCTCGACCACGGTCAAGGCGCCGAAGCTCACCCTGTCGGCGAGCGCGACGCCCACCGCCGGCGCGGCCGAGGCGGTGACGACCACGCTGACGGTGAGGAACACCGGAGGCGCAAGCGCCACCGGAGCCAAGCTCACCTACAAGCTGCCGCCCGAGGTGTACTACAGCACGGCCCTCGACAAGGGCGCGGGCCCCAAGCCTGACGCGGTCGCCGGCGGCACGCTGACCTGGAACCTGGGCACGCTGGCGGCCGGTTCGACCACGACCGTGGCCTTCAGCAGCCGTTCCAGCCTGCTCGTGGTGGGCGGGACCGTCCTGACCGGGCAGTCGCAGGTCTCCTACGGCAACGCCAAGGGCTGCTCCTACACCCCGGCCACGGCGACCTCCACCAGCACCGTGACCGAGACCGCGCCGAGCAGGGACCCGCGCCCGCAGGGCATCTGGCTGGCCTTCCCCTCGATGCGGACGCCTGAGCTGCTGGCCAGGGTCCAGGCCACCGACACCCGCTTCGACGGGATCGACGGCTCGACGCCCGACGGCCGGCTGTCCCAGCACGAGGTGGCGGCCGCGTTCACGCTGCCGCTGCTGCCGCCGCGCAACCTCCGCGCCGAGCTGCTGACCACGTACTTCAACGTGGGCAGCAGGCGGATCAACGCGGCGACGGCCGTCCGCACGATCACGATCGAGCGGCTGCGCCTGCACACGGTCGGCGAGGCCGCCAAGCACGCGCAGCACACCCTCGCCGACCCCGACCTCATCGGCGTCACGGACGCGATGGTGGCCCTCGTCGAGATCAACACGGGGATCGCCGAGCGATACTGACTCCTATGGAGTTTCAAGAGGTGGTACGGCGGCGCCGCATGGTCCGGAACTACGACCCGGACCGTGCGGTGCCCGCCGCCGTGGTCGACCGGATCCTCGGCAACGCGCTGCACGCGCCCTCCGCCGGGTTCAGCCAGGGCTGGGCGTTCCTGGTGCTGGAGGATCCGGCCGATCGCGAGCGGTTCTGGGAGGCGTCCACCGACGACTCCGAGTGGGGGACGGGGCTGCGGCGGGCGCCGCTGCTGATCGTTGCCCTGTCGCACAAGCAGGCCTACCTCGACCGGTACGCCGAGGGCGACAAGGGCTGGGAGGACAGGGACGAGGCCCGCTGGCCGGTGCCGTACTGGGACATCGACACCGGGTTCGCCTCGCTGCTGATGCTGCTGACCGCTGTCGACGAGGGGCTGGGCGCCTGCTTCTTCGGGATCCCGCCGGGTGAGCGGACGAAGGCGTTCAAGGAGGCCTTCGGGGTGCCCGAGGCGTACACGCCGATCGGGGTGATCAGCGTGGGATACCGGGCGCAGGACAAGCGCTCGCCCTCGCTGAAGCGCGGCAGGAGGCCGCTGGAGGAGATCGTGCACCGCGGCTCGTGGAGCGATCGACGCTAGATCCGGGTCGGCACGTCAACGGTTCATGACTCTGCCCGCCGGGCGGCGAGTTCGTCCTTGGCCGCCGCCTCGATGCCGGTCATGCGAGCCTGAACGTCCTCGAACTGTTCGTTCAGGTACTCGCGCAGCTGCACCAGCGTGGTGCTGACGTCGGGGGCCGGGTGGACCTGCACCGTCGGGCGGCGGCGGCCGACGCCGCGGAAGGCGAACACCGACAGCACGGCCCAGTACAGAACGGCGATGCCCGCGGCGAGCAACTGCCCATTGGCCGGGCTGGCGCTGTGGACCATCGCGACCGTGCCGGCGCCGTACAGGACCCAGGCCAGGCGAGCTCCCCAGGACCGCAGCAGCCAGCAGAGCAGCCACAGGCCCGGCCCGGTCAGCGCCCAGGCCGACCAGATCGCCTCGGCTCCGGAGGGCAGGCCGGTGGCGTGGGCGGTGATGTAGTCATGGACCGGCTTGGTGACGACCTCGGTGAGGTGCCAGTCGGCCACCCGTTCCAGCGCCCACGTCAGGCCGGTGGCAAGGCCGTGGGCCACGCCGTTGACCACGCCGCCCAGCACCATGACGGCCAGCCACAACAGCGTGACCGAGACGAGGGCCACGACCGCGACGCACACCACGATGACCGCGTACTTTGCGATCTCCGCCTCGCGGGGATTGCCGGCGAACCGCTCGCTCGCCCATCTCTGGAGGCTTTGATACCGGTCAGCGATCCCATCGGCCACTTTCGCCAGCATGCGAGGCTCCTTCGCCGGGACGGGGGGTTCCAGGTACTCCTCGATGTTCTCCCGAATGTGCAGAAGCCGCCACTCAGGGTGACCGCTTTGGCCTTTACGGCCGAGGCGTAAGCGGTTCGGCCGGTGCGTCGCCTCGCTGGTCCAGGGTCAGGTGGTGGCCCGGGTCGTGGTGGTCGATGGGGGCCTCCAGCAGGGCGTTCGCCGATCGGTGGATCTTCCTGAGTGCGCTGAGGAGATGTTCGCGTTCGGTCTCGGTGAGGTCGGCGGTGACCTTCTCCTCGAGCAACCGCCGTTCCTTCTCGATGGGTGCCTGCAGGGCGCGTCCGGCGTCGGTGAGCCACAGCCGGACCAGACGGTTGTCCCGGTCGTCGCGACGTCGGGTGAGCAGGCCCGCCGCGGTCATCCGGGTGGCCGCCTTGACCACGTTGGGGGTGGTGACGTTCAGCGCGGCGGCGACCTCGCCCGGGGTGCGGCCGTCCTGCTGCCACAGCACCGCGAGGAGGTGGTCTTGTCCCAGGTGCAGCCCGTGGCGTCGCACGGCCGCCTCGGCCGCCGCCCGCAGCGCCTTCGACGTCTTGCTGTGCACGTCCAGGAATTCAGGCACGTCGAGGACCTCCGGTGATGTCGCGAGCGCGGGCGATTGACAGCAGATCGTGTACCGGTTAACGTTCCCCTCGATCATTAACCGGTACACGATTTGGGGGTTCTCATGATACTGGTCACCGGTGCCACCGGAAACGTCGGCCGCGAGCTCGTCCGCGAGCTGGACGAGGCCGGCGTGCCGTTCCGCGTCCTGGTCCGCGACCCGGCCCGCGCCGCCACCTTGCCCGAACGGGTCGAACGGGTCGTGGCGGACCTGAACGACCCGGCGACGCTGCCGCCCGCCTTCGCCGGAGCGGACCGGCTGTTCCTGCTCACCCCGGGTATCGGCCTCGACCACACCCGGCACGCCGTCGCCGCCGCCCGGTCCGCCGGGGTGCGCCACATCGTGCACCTGTCCTCGTTCAACGTGCTCGGCGACCCCATGCCCGCCATGG
The DNA here is from genome assembly GCF_053590415.1 of Nonomuraea sp. NPDC003201. Classification (NCBI taxonomy): domain Bacteria; kingdom Bacillati; phylum Actinomycetota; class Actinomycetes; order Streptosporangiales; family Streptosporangiaceae; genus Nonomuraea; species Nonomuraea sp. NPDC003201. The sequence continues at coordinate 12,585 of NZ_JBSFTC010000179.1, read as the reverse complement.
GCCGCTGGCACCACGAACGCGAGCAGGCCATCCGGGCCTCCGGCATCCCGGCCACCTTTCTGCGGCCCGGCGGCTTCATGACCAACGCCTTCGACTGGCTGCCCACCATCCGTGAGGAGGGCTATGTCCTCGATCCGGTCGGCCCCGGCCGGTACGCGCCGATCGACCCCGCCGACATCGCCGCCGTCGCGGCCCTGGCCCTGACCGCTGACGGCCACCAAGGCCAGGAGTACGTCCTCACCGGTGAGGAGCTGTTCACCATCACGGAGCAGGTCAAGATCCTCGCTGCGGCGGCCGGCCGGGAGATCGCGATCCGGGCGGTGACCACGGCGGAGGAGGCCGTCGCCTCCCGATTCCCCAGCGGGGCCCCTCCGGCGCTGGCCGAGGCCATCATCGAGGGATTCCACCTCATGCGCGCCGACACCGCCGGCTTCCGCACCGACACCGTGGAACGCCTGCTTCAGCGCAAACCCCGCACCTTCGCCGCCTGGTGCGCACGCAACGCCGACGCGTTCAGAACCCCCTGATCCGCGTCTCGCCCCCTGCCGGCTCGGCGGACACGTCCACTTCGGTGGTCGTCATGCCGTCACCGTGACCCCTTGGCCCAGTTCGGCGGTCGCCGCACGAGATCCGTGCCTGGCGATCATCCTCGGCCACTGCCCCTCGCACCGGCGGCCCCGATCATGGCAAAGCGCCACTAGGCCGGGGCCACGATCTGGATCAGGTTCCCGCAGGTGTCGTCGAAGACCGCCATGGTCACCGACCCCGCCGCCAACGGCTCCTGCGTGAACGTCACTCCCAGCCCGCGCAGCCGCTCGTACTCCGCCTGCACGTCCGGGACCTGGAACGAGGCGGCCGGAATGCCGTCGGCGACCAGCGCCTTCTTGTAGGGCCCGACTGCGGGGTGCCCGTCCGGTTCCAGCAGCAGCTCCGTGCCCTCGGGGTCGTCCGGCGAGACGACCGTCAGCCACTGGGCCCCGCCCAGCGGGATGTCATGCTTCTTGATGAAGCCGAGCACGTCGGTGTAGAAGGCGAGGGCCTTCCGCTGGTCGTCCACGAACACGCTGGTGATGTAGATCTTCACGGTGTCTGTCCTTTCCTGGTGATCGGCCACCGTTCGAAGATGGCGGCCAGGGGAGTGGTGTCGAGGTGGTGGAATTTGTACCGCCCCTGCTTGCGCGTGGTGATCAGCCCGGCCTCCTCCAGCACCGCCAGATGCTGGGACACGGCCTGCCTGGTCAGGCTCAGCTGATGTCGGCTCGTCAGGCGGACGCAGATCTCGAACAGGGTCTGGCCGTCGTGTTCGGTCAGCTCGTCGAGGATGGTCCGCCGGGTGGGGTCGGCCAGGGCCTTGAAGATGTCGCCCATGCGGCGATGATAGGCAAGCCGTCACTTGCCTGTCAACGCGGAGATGCCCGTGCTGCGTACGGCCCGGCATCGCGTCGCGTGACTGTCCGTTGCGCAGGTCAACCTCGTGATCGAGCCCGGATGCGTGGTGATGCGGCCCGTCCCGGGCAGGTGAACGATCAAGCCTCTGCTCAGGACGCGCCCCACCATCGCCTTGAGTAGGTCGGGCAGGTCAGCTGCCGCCGCCCCCGCAACCGCCGCCCCCGCAACCGCCGCCCCCGCAACCGGACCCGCCACCGCAGCCTGAGGAGCCGCTGCCGCAACCCGAGGACGAGGACCCGCTGCCGCAGCTCGACCCGCTGTGGGTCGATCCGCCGCAACCACCGGAATAGGTGCCGCTGCTGCTGGACGTCGACCGCGGTCTGCGTCGAGGCGCGGTCCGGGGGATGTAGGTGTCCAGTGCCCTGCTCAGGTCCGTGTCGCGCAGTGCCCAGTGACCGTACAGCGCGATGTACACCGGCCCGTTTCCCGAGCCCGCGGGGTGCGCCTTGCGTACCCGGCCCAGCTCCGCCGCGCCGTCGGCCGTGAGCCTGCCCCGCCTGAACTTCCTGTCGCCGGCGAGCACGGCCACCGCGCCGATGCCGGTGGCCAGCAGGACGACTACGGTGACCAGCGGCAACAGCGCCGGGCCTGCGGTGAGTGCGACCGCCCCTGCGACGACCCCGGCGACCGCCAGGACGGAGATCACCCGCAGCCCGCGGGCCAGCCGCGTGAGTCGTGCGAGACGGGCATCGGCCACGATCAGGCCCAGCTCGGCGACCCGGTGCTCCAGCTCCCTCATGGCCGGGCCGCCGCCCACGGCCCGGCTCACCAGGAACCTTGACGGGCCGTCGTTCGCCGCGACGGCGGCCAGAGTCTCCCGCTCGACAGGCTCGTCCGTGGTGGATCCCTTGGAGACGGTGTAGAAGCGCGGCCCCCGTGACACGCGCAGCTCTCCGCTTTCGGCCAGGAGCGTGATGGCCGTGTCGACCACTTTCCCGGATCCGCCCGCCAGATGGGCGAGTTCGTAATGATCGAGGTCGCGAGCGCGGGATCCGGCCGCGGCCGCCCGGGTGGCGGCGTGCTCGCGTTTGATCGCGAAGGCGATGGTGACGGCGATCGCCGCCAGGGCCACCGAGAGAATCAGCAGGACAAGGTCCATTACGGCCTCCCTCCGTGCAGCCGATGAGGCTGGTTATCTGAGAGACGCGTAAGGACCTGGAAGAGGTTTCGTTTTGCTCATTTAGTTTCCCGGCGCGCGGGCCCTCTCGCGCCGCGTGCGCCCGGGGCCCGCGTGTCCGGCTCGGCTCAGGGGTTCAGCAGCGGGGCGCCACGGCGTCGATCTTGCCGCCGAAGTCGTCCTTGTAAACCCTGCGGTAGTCGCCGTCCCGGACGACGCGTGTCTCCTTGCGGTCGGGGACGTGGATCCAGTTGATGAAACATCCGTCGGCGTGCGCCATGAAGGAGCCCACGTTGTCGTGCAGGGCCGGGGGAACGTCCACGTAGCCGTTCCCGGGGTTCCAGCACCACGACGCGCCGGTGTAGTCCCGCCCGCTGTACAGGCAGATGTCGCCGGCCCGGGCCGAGCCGGAGACGGGTGGGGCCGCCGCCGTGGCGGGGGCGGCGCAAGCCAGGATGGCGAGGGCGACGGTGCCGGTAATCGATGCGATGCGCATGCCGCGTGTGCTCGGCTTCATTACGGTTTCTCCTCGTGTCGGTGCAGCCTGGAGGGCTTCCAGGGCAGCTCCATCACAGGGTGTAACAGATCCGACACGCAGCGCGTCTCCCTGGTGGATACAAGATCCGGGCCTACGGTCGGCAAGAAGTGGCGGCCGCGTCATAGCGGGACGTCGAGCGCGGTGCCTTTCGCCCGGGCCCGTGAGCTCGTCGCCGGCGCCTACGACATCCACATCCACGTGGCACCCGATGTGATGCGCAGGCGGATAGACCGCCTCACCCTGGCGGGGCGCTTCGCGGAGGTGGGGCTGGCCGGGTTCGTGCTCAAGTCGCACTACGTCCCCACGACGGAGCGGGCCGCGGTGGTGCGGGCGGCGGTGCCCGGGTTCGGCGCGCTCAAGGCCGGACGGGTGGACTAGGTGGCCGCCTTCCAGGCCGCGCTGGAACGCGCCTCCCCACGTACGAGAAGATCGTGCCACCCCCACTGCGGAGGCCCTAGCAGAATGTCCGATCGAACCTTTTATTTCCCATGTGCACCTGATTATCCAAGCCCGGGCACGACTCGATAGGCGCGTCCAAATTGTCGCCGCGCCCGAGTTACGGGGAGTGGAGATCAGATGATCATTCAGGAAGTGCGGGAGAAGAGAGTCCCTGAGGGCCGCGCGGTCCTCGGGACGGCCGTGGCCGACACGACGAAGCTGCTGCTGCAGCCGCCGTTCACCATCGAACCGGCGCCCGTTCAGCGCGCGGCCCCGGCTCCGGTCCCCATCCCGGTCCCGCCGATCGTCGGGCCCCGGATCCTCATCTACAAGCAGGACCCCACCGTAGCCGAACTGGGCGTCAGGCCGATCTTCATCCCCAGCCCGGTGCTCAACGGACCCACCGACGCCCGGATCGTCACCCAGCTGCCCGGCACCACGCCCGTGGCGCGCAGCGTCAACGGCGACTTCATCTTCGTCCCCAACTCGCCGGAGTTCGACTGCTCGCACACGTACGCGGTCGTCCGGGAGACGCTGACGATGTACGAGCGCCACAACGGCGGCACGCCCATCCCGTTCGCCTGGAACACCGGCGGGAACCTCGACCGGCTCACCGTCTTCCCGCACGCCGCGGTCGGGGCCAACGCCTTCTACACCAGGACGGCCAAGGCGCTGAAGTTCCTCTTCTTCACCCCGACCGGCACCACGCAGCAGGTCTTCACCTGCCGCTCGCTGGACATCGTCGCGCACGAGACCGGCCACGCGATCCTCGACGGCCTCAAGCCGGGCTGGCTCGCCGCGGACAACCCGCCGCAGACCGGCGGCCTGCACGAGTCGTTCGGCGACCTGACCGCGGTCTTCCTGACGCTGGCGCAGCCGGACCAGGCCGAGGCGCTCGTCGCGCTCACCAAGGCCAACCTGCACGCCAAGTCGTTCCTGTCGGCCCTGGCCGAGCAGTTCGGGCAGGCGCTCGGCCGGCCGTTCGGCCTGCGCAACGCCGACAACGACCTCAAGCTGAGCGAGGTCAGCAACGAGGTGCACGCGATCTCGCAGGTGTTCACCGGCGGCATCTACGACGTGCTCGCCGACATCTACGCGTTCGAACGCACCCGGCAGGGCGCGCTCAAGAGCCCCACCCTGATCCTCATGGAGGTCGCGAACCAGCTGTGCGAGCTGCTGTTCAAGGCCATCGTGAAGGCGCCCGCGACCAAGGCCACCTACACGGACGTCGTCAACCAGATGCTGCAGGTCTCGGCCGCCCAGGGCGATCCCAACATCTACCGGACCTTCATCCGCAACCGGTTCGCCTTCCGCGAGGTGGTGACGTCGCCCACGCCGTTCTCCGAGATGCTCTCCGGTGAGATGGACTTCAGGAACGCCGACTACACCGGCGACGGCAAGACCGCGAAGGACATCACCAACGTCAAGCCCGCCGACGCGTCGTCGGCCAGCCTGCGCGCGGTGCAGGACCGTTCGAGCTGCTGCGGCACCATGCAGCTGCCGGAGTTCCAGGTGATCGGCGCCGACAAGCTGACGACCAAGGGCCAGCTGCACGACGACGACATCCTCGCCTCGGAACTGAGCGCGCTGAAGAAGGCGTTCAAGTGACACCTCGCCGTATCGTGCGGTACGGCAGAGAGAGTCAGACATGCGTGTGAAGATCGAGAGAACCGGCGGCTTCGCCGGCATCGAGGAGCCCGTCGGCGAGTACGACACCGACGACCTCCCCGAGCCTCAGGCCGCCAGGGTGTACGAGGCGCTGTCCGCCATCGACGCCGCCACGGCCGAGGGCTGGTCCGGGGAGGTGGGCGCCGACCTGATGACCTACCGGATCACCGTCGGCAACGGCGCGGGACGGGTCTACACGGTCTCCGACGACCCTTCGTCGAAGGCGGCCGACCCGCTGGCCGTGCTGCTGCGCCCGTCCGCCTGACCGGACGCCGCCATCCAGGCCGCGATCTGCGCCCGCGAGTTGACGCCGAGCTTGTTCAGGATGTTGCGGACGTGGCTGTCGACGGTGTGCTCGGAGATGAACAGGCGGGCCGCGATCCGCTTGTTGCTCAGCCCGTCGGCGACCAGCCGGGCGACCTCAGCCTCCCGCTTCCCGAGCGGCCCCGCGTCGGCGGGGGCGGTCCGGGCGGCGGGAGCGGGCTCGCCGAGCGCCAGCCTGATCGCGGCGTCGCGGCTCAGGCGTGCGCCGGCCTCGTACTCGGCCCTGAAGCCGGGCTCGCCGAGCGCCGCCGTCGCCGACTCCTCGGCCCGGGCGACCAGCCGGGTCAGGTACGGCTGGAGGCTCGCGCCGGCGCCCGTGCGCACCGTCTCCGCCGCTCCGAGCAGCCGCGCCGCGACCTGCGCCTGTCCGGAGGCCGCGGCGTGGCAGCCCAGGGCGTCGAGCAGGCAGTACTGCGCCACCCGGTCGTCGATCCGGTGGGCGATCGGCAGGGCCTCCGCGAGCAGCGGCTTCGACTCGTCGAGCGCGCCGGCCATCAGCATGGCCGAGCCGAGGTTCAGCAGCATCATGCCGAGGCTGTAGAGGTCGCCGATCTCCCGGCTGATCCGCACGCCCTGCGACGCCGCGGCCCTGGCGTCGTCGAGGTCGCCGTCGGCCAGGCCGTTCAGCGCTCGCGACTGCAGCGCCATGAGCGTGGCCGGGAGGTCGTCGAGGGCCGCCGCGACAGAGTGGGCCTCCTCGGACAGGCGCCTGGTGGCGGGGTGGTCGCCGGCCATGGTCGCGGCGATCGCGGCGAGGGAGAGCGACTGCGACAGCAGGCTGCGCAGGTCCGCCTCCCGGGCGGCCGTCACCGCCCGTTCGAGCGCCGGGCGGGCGGCGGCCGGGTCGGACTGCAGCACGGCCAGGAAGCCGCGCAAGAAGTACCCCCGTGCCCGCGCCCCCGGGTCGCCGGGGCCGGAGGCGAGCAGCTCGTCCAGCCATCGGACACCCTCGCTCGTGGCCCGCGTCATCCAGTACCAGCCGAGGAAGTAGACGAGGTCGACCCCTTCCTGGGCCGGGCAGCGCCTGAGGACCGACCGGATGTTGTCGATCTCCAGGTCCATCCACGCGAGCCACTCGACGAGCCGGACCCGGGCCTCGGCCGATGACCGGCGGCACCTCGACCGGTAGTAGCCGGAGCAGCGCCGTTCGACGGCCTCCTCCTCGCCGGCCGCGCGCAGCCTGAGCCCGGCGTACTCGCGCATCGTCTCGTGCAGCCGGTAGCAGGCCAGGGTGCCGGCGTCCTCCTTCAGCACCAGGGACTTGTCGACGAGCGAGGACAGCAGGTCCAGCGCCCGCTCCGCCGGCACGTCGTCCCACGCGCAGACCGACTCGACGTCTTCCAGGGTGAACCTGCCGGAGAACACGGACAGCCGCCTCAGCAGCGCCTGCTCGCCCGCCGCCAGCAGGTCGTGGCTCCAGTCGATGGTGGTGCGCAGCGTCTGATGGCGGGGCAGCGCGGCCCGTACCCCGCCGGTGAGCAGGCCGAACCGGTCGGACAGCCGGTCGAGGATCTGCTCGGCGGACAGGACCCGCGTCCTGACGGCCGCCAGCTCGATCGCCAGCGGCAGGCCGTCGAGCCGGTGACACAGATCGGCCACGGCCGCCTGGTTCGCGGCGGTCAGCTCGAAGGCGCCCGATCCGGCCACGGCCCGTTCCACGAAGAGCGTGACCGCCTCGTTCTGCCGGACCCGCGCGAGGGGCCCGGCCACCGGCAGCTGGAGCGGCGGGACGGGCACCACGTGCTCACCCGGCGCCGACAGCGGCTCCCGGCTGGTGGCCAGCACGCTCACGCCCGGCGCGGCTTTCATGATCTCCGTCACGAGCCGGGAGGCCGCTTCGAGCAGGTGCTCGCAGTTGTCCAGCACGATCAGCAGCCGCTTGTCGCGCAGGTGGGCCAGCAGCCGGGCCAGGGGATCGGCCGCCGCCTGGTCCCGCAGGTCCAGGGTCGCCAGCACGGTGTCGCCGACCCGCGCCGGATCCCGGACCTCGGCCAGCTCGACCAGCCACGCGCCGCCGGGGAACCCGCGTCCGAGGTCGGACGCCATCCGCACCGCGAGGCGGGTCTTGCCCACGCCGCCCGGCCCGACGAGGCTGACCAGCCGGGCCCCGGTGAGCTTCTTCCTGACTTCTGCCAGCTCGTGGCGGCGGCCGATGAAGCTGGTCGTTTCGGCCGGCAGGTTGCCCGAGCGGCGCGGGGGTCTGGCCATCGTTGATCTGGACACTACTCCCGGCGGCGGATCGATTGGCTCCCTAAATCACGAATTTCCGTGATATCGGCGCTCGGGGGCGGCTGCCTACGCTGACCAGCGACGCGGCCGCGCGGCGCGTCCTGCCGGCAACTCGTCCAAGGGGGCACCATGAAGGCAATCCGCTACGACCGGTACGGCCCGCCCGACGTCCTCGAGCTCCGCGATGTCGACCCACCCGCCGTGGGCGACGACGACGTCCTGGTCAGCGTGAAGGCGGCCGCCGTCAACCCGCTCGACTACCACTTCATGAGGGGCACGCCGTACGTGGTCCGCTCGATGAGCGGCCTGTCACGGCCCAAGCCCATCGGCATGGGCGCCGACCTGGCGGGGTGCGTCGAAGCGGTGGGCAGGAACGTCACCAGGCTCCGGCCGGGGGACGAGGTGTTCGGCGGCCGGGCGAAGCCGGAGGCGCGCAGCGCGGCGTTCGCCGAGTACGCCTGCTTCCACCAGGACGCGATGCTCCTGAAGAAGCCGGTCAACCTGACCTTCGAGGAGGCCGCCGCCATCCCGGTGGCCGCGCTCAGCGCCCTGCAGGCGCTGCGGGACAAGGCGCGCGTCCGGGCCGGGCAGCGGGTCCTCGTCAACGGCGCCGGGGGCGGCGTGGGCACGTTCGCGGTCCAGCTCGCCAAGGCGTACGGGGCCGAGGTCACCGGCGTGTGCAGCACCGGGAACGTGGAGACGGTCCGCTCGATCGGCGCCGACCACGTCGTGGACTACACCCGGGACGACGTCACCCGGGCCGGGCGGCGCTACGACGCGATGATCGACATGGTCGGAAACCACTCGCTGTCCGAGATCAGGCGCGTGCTGGCCCCGAAGGGGGTGCTGGTGGCCGTCGGGGGGCCGGTCAAGGGGCTGTGGCTGGGGCCCTTCACCGGTCCGCTCAAGCTGATGGCGCTCTCCGTGGTCGTGAGCCAGCGGCTGGCGCCCATACTGTCGCGGACGAGCAACGAGGATCTCGAACTCCTGCGGGACTTCGCCGAAGCCGGGAAGATCACGCCGGTCATCGACCGGACGTATCCGCTCAAGGAGCTGCCCGAAGCCGTCCGCTACCTCGAGAAGGGCCACACCCGGGGGAAGGTCGTCATCACCATATAGTTGGAAAAATAGGTAGACCGGTCTATATTTTCCGCATGATAGGAACCAAAGGCGCGCAAACCAGCGCACGGCTGGTCGAGTCGATGCTCGAACTGATCCAGGCCCGCGGCTACAGCGGCACGGGCCTCAACACCGTGGTGGAGCACGCCCGCGCTCCCAAGGGATCGCTGTACTTCCACTTCCCCGAAGGGAAGGAGGCGCTCGGGGAGAAGGCCGTCGCGCTCGCCGCCGAGCGCTTCCGCGCCCTCGTGGTCGAGTCGGCAGGGGAGCCGGGGAGCCCGGGCGACGTGGTCCGCCGCGTGATCGACGTGCTGGCCGGGATGCTCACCGACAGCGACTTCCAGCTCGGCTGCCCGGTCTCGGTGGTCACGCTGGAGATGGGCGCGCAGAGCGAGCGGCTGCGGGAGGCCTGCGCGGACGCGTTCGGCTCCTGGATCGACCCCGTGGCCGAGTACCTCGTAGCGCAGGGCCGCCCGGCCGCCGCCGCGCGGACGCTGGCGACGGCCGTGGTCAGCACGGTCGAGGGGGCGATGATCATGTCACGCGCCCGGCGGTCGGCGGAGCCGCTGCGCTGCGCCGCCGACGTCATCGCCGCGCTCCTGGCCGGGGAGACGCTGTCATGAGCCGGCACGCCCTGGTGTTCGGGGCGTCGGGGCTCATCGGCCGCCAGCTGATCCTCGCGCTCGGCCAGGCCGGCGTACGGGTGAGCGCGGCCACGCGGAGCCCCGAGTCGTACCGGCGGCTCGTCCGCTGGCTGGAGGAGCACGGGCACGGCGAGGCCCCGGCCGATCTCCGGGTCGACTTCGGGACGCCGTCGCTGATCCGCGGCGACGCGGCGGACGTCACCGAGATCTACAACTGCGCCGGCGCCTACCGGTTCGGGATGCCGGCGGAGGAGGCCCGCCGCGCCAACGTCGACAGCGTCCGCGCCGTCGTCGCCTACGCGGCGGGGCTGCCCCGGCTGCGCCGCCTCGTGCACGTCTCCGGGTACCGGGTGGGCGGGCAGCACCCTGAGCCCTGGAGCGACGAGCGACGGCGGGAGACGTACGAGGCACTGGGAGCGTACGAGGCGTCCAAGGTCGAGTCGGACGCCGTGCTCCAGGCCACCGCGGACCGGCTCGGCGTCCCCTGGTCCGTCGTCAACCCCTCCAGCGTGATCGGCGACAGCGTCACCGGCGAGTCGGACCAGCAGCTGGGCCTCGCGTCGAGCGTGAAGGAGATCTGGCAGGGCACCATGGCGGCGCTGCCGGGAGACGGCACGACGTTCGTGCCGGTGGTCACGGTCGACCATCTCGCCCGGTTCATGACCCTGCTCCCGCTTGACGAGGCCGCCGGGCGGAGCGCGTACTGGGTGCTCGACGACGACACGCCCGCGTTGCCCGATCTGCTCGCCCGCGTCGCGGAGCACTACCAGGTCAGGGCGCCGCGTACGCGGATCCCGGTGTCCCTCCTGAAGCGCCTGCCCCGAGCGCTCACCAAGGCCGACCCGGAGACGCTGACGTTCCTCTCGGACGACCGCTACCCCACAGGTCCGGCGGACGCCTTCGCCGCCCGGCACGGCCTCGCCATGCCGGACGTCACCACGTCCGTCCTGCGCTGGGCCGACCACCTGGCGGCCCACCGGTTCGGAGCCGTCCCCGCAGGCCGGCGGCGGTTCACCGTGATCGGCGGCGTCCGCACCTTCGAACTCGGCGAACCGGACGCGCCCACCGTGGTCCTGCCGGGCCTGCCGGTGAACGCCGACACCTGGGCCCCGGTCGCCGCGGCGCTGGGCCACGCCCGCGTCGTGGACCTGCCCGGGCTGGGGCTGAGCGCGGGACGGCTCGGGGACTGGCCGCGCTGGCTGACCGCGCTCGTGGACGAGACCGGGGCCCGTCACCTGGTGGGTCACTCCGTGGGGGCGGCGGCCGCCCTGGAGGTGGCGCTCGTGCGTCCCGATCTGGTGGACCGGCTCACGTTCGTGTCGCCGTTCTTCCTCCAGGCGCGCGCCGGTCTCGCGGCGCGGTCGGCGTTCCTGAGCCGCCGGTATCTGCGCCGGGTACGCCGTGAGGCGCTGGCGGAGCGGCTCACCGGGGACGTGGCGTACGCGGAGGCGCTGGAGTCCAGCGTCGCCGACCTGCGCCGGGGCCGCGTCGCCGCCGACGTCGCCCGGCTCCTGGCCGGCGTCGGCCGGGAGGACCGGCGTGCGGACCTCCGGGCCAAGCTGCGGCGGTACGCGGGGAGCGTGCACGTCATCGTGGGAGCCGACGACCCGCTCACCGCCGAGGGACGCATGCTGCTGGACACGCTCCCCCGGGCCACGGTGACGGTCGTCCCCGGCGCCGGCCATCACCCCCAGCTGACGCACCCGGACGAGCTCGCCCACGCCATCCGGATCCCCTCGGCGGAGGTGCGGGAGCCCAGCTCTCCCGCCGTGCCGTCTTAGGGGCCGCGACGTTCGACCCGGGTGACGGTCGGGTTGGTCAGAGGGCCTCCCCGGGCTGCCAGGAGGCGTGGATCATGGCCCGTTCCGTGGCGGCGAGATGGGTGGCGGCGGCCACCCACGCCCACGCGTACCGGTCCGGCCCCGTGTCCGTCAACCGCCCGAACACGTCACGGCTGCGGCGGTCCGCCTCGGCGGTCAGCCCCGTGACCAGGTCGGCGGCGGCCTGGAACCCGGCGTTGCGCAACTGGGCGTACGACTCGCCGTTGCGGGCCGACTCGGCCACCGCCCGCCTCCCGCCGGACACGGCCAGCTCGACCAGCCTGCGCACCCGCCAGAGCGGCGCGCCGGCCACCGGGTCCACCTCGTCGCCGGCCGGGGGCGGCGGGCAGGCGTCCTGGGGCGGGAGGTGGGCTCCCTGGAGCCGGTCGTACCCGAGGTCGGCGTGCCCCTGCCATTCGGGGGGCAGGCGCAGCGTCGCCTCGGTGCCGGGGACCGGACCGACCGCCAGCGGGAGCAGCGTCGCCACCCGGTCCGGCTCCACCCGGCCCACCACCCGTACGAGCAGGCCCGGACGGGAGGCGAGGCGCCGCAGGTTGTCGACGTGGGCCAGTTCGGGATGGTGGCTGGCGGGGACGAGCCGGATCAGCGGACCGTGGCCCCGCACCTCACCCCCGGAGTCGGGCAGCACCGCGCGGGCCAGTACGTGGTCGCCTGCCGCGCCGACGATGACCAGGTCGCAGCCGACCGGTTCGCGGGCCTGTTCCGCCGTGTCCGACTCGCTCCAGGCGTGGCCGGAGAGCCGGGCGCCCGCCGCCTCCGCCAGCGGCCGGGCGAACAGGGCTGCCATCGGCCCCTCCGTCCACGGCATGCCGGAGACGGGGGTGGCTCGTACGCCCTTGCCCGCCCCGAGGCGCCCGTCCGGGGAGACGGTGGCGCCGACGATCAGCAGTCCGGCACGGGAGAGCTGGGAGTGGTTCAGCATGGCGGGGCCGATGGCGACGGGCGCGGTGGCGGCCCCACGGGCACGGGCCGATCCGCCCGGCTTGACGTCGGCCACCGAATACCAGCGGCCGTCCTCCGCGACCACGTGCGTCACGACGCCGCCGTACCCGGTGGCGCTGATCACCGGCTCCCTGAACACCCCGTACACCTTCAGGCTCCCGCCCGGCTGGTAGTTGCGCCGTACGGTGCCGGCCAGCGCCGGGTCGGGGTCCGCCCCGGCCAGCCGGCCTGCGGTGAGCAGCAGCTCGCGCAGGGCGGAGACCAGGTCGGCGAGGC
>NZ_JBSFTC010000178.1:0-23027 GCF_053590415.1 Nonomuraea sp. NPDC003201 | reverse complement strand
GGGCCGGCGCGGGCGGCCAGTGGCGCCAGGGCCGGCCCGGGGACTTCGGCTTCGGCGAGGGAGTCGACCTGGAGGACCTGCTCGGCGGCATGTTCGGCGGCCGGGGCAGGCGGCACTGGGGCCCTGTGCCCGGCGCCGACCAGGAGGCGGAGCTGACGCTCTCCGTTGAGGAGGCCTACCACGGCGGGCGGCGCACCATCACGCTACCCGGCGGGAGGCGACTGGAGGTCAACATCCCACCCGGGGTCACCAACGGTCAGCGGATCAGGCTGGCCGGCCAGGGCGGGCATGGAAGCGACGGAGCGCCGGCCGGCGACCTCCTCCTGATCATGCGACTCGCCCCCCATCCCCGCTACCGCGTGGAGGGCCGCGACATCCACGCCTCGCTGCCTCTCGCTCCGTGGGAGGCGGCGCTGGGCGCCACGGTCGCGGTGGACACCCCGGGCGGCGAGGCGAAGGTGAAGGTGCCGCCGGGCACGTCCTCGGGCCGCCGCCTGCGGTTGAAGGGCCGCGGTATGCCAAATCCGCGCGGAGCGCCCGGCGACTTCTTCGCCGAGGTCCGGATCATGGTGCCGGCCAGGCTCACGGACGAGGAGCGGCGCCTGTTCGAGCAGCTCGCCGCCGTCTCTCACTTCGACCCGAGGGGGCGTTCATGATGTACGCGATCGTCCGCCCGATCCGACTCGACCTGGACTCCTACGCGCGGGCCACGGGCCTGCACCCGCAGGCCGTGCGCCGGCTGGTGACGCTCGGCCTGCTGGAGCCGACCAGGGACGCCAGGGGGGAGTTGTGCTTCGCCGCCTCCCAGGTGGCAACCGCGGCCCGGATCCAGCGGCTGCACGAGGGACTGTCCATCAACTACGCCGCGATCGGCGTGGTGATCGACCTCCTCGACCGGATCGAGGAGCTGGAGGCCGCCCTGCGCGGCCTCTCACGACGCTAGGGGGCTGGAGTGGACCCGAACAGGATGACGCAGAAGTCGCAGGAAGCCCTGCACGACGCCCAGACCAAGGCCCTGCGCTTCGGCCACACCGAGGTCGACGGCGAGCATCTCCTGATGGCCCTGCTCGACCAGCCAGAAGGTCTGGCACCCAGGCTGGTGGAGCAGGCCGGAGCCGATCCGCGGCGCCTGCACGCCGACCTGGAGGCCGAGTTGTCGCGGCGGCCCAAGGTCAGCGGGCCGGGCGCCGCGCCGGGCCAGGTGTTCGTCACTCAGCGCCTGTCGCGGCTGATCGACGCCGCCGACCGGGAGGCGAGACGGCTGAAGGACGAGTACATCTCTGTCGAGCACCTGCTGCTGGCCCTGATCGAGGAGGGACCCACGACCGTGTCCGGTCGGCTGCTGCACGAGCAGGGGCTGACCAGGGACCGGTTCCTGGAGGCGCTCACCTCCGTACGCGGTCACCAGCGCGTCACCTCGGCCATGCCCGAGGTCGCGTACGAGGCGCTGGAGAAATACGGACGCGACCTGGTCGCCGACGCTCGGGCGGACAAGCTCGACCCGGTGATCGGCCGCGACACGGAGATCCGGCGGGTGATCCAGATCCTCTCCCGCAAGACCAAGAACAACCCGGTGCTGATCGGCGACCCCGGCGTCGGCAAGACGGCCGTCGTCGAAGGGCTCGCCCAGCGCATCGCCAACGGCGACGTCCCCGAGGGGCTGCACGACAAGACCGTCTTCAACCTGGACATGGGCGCGCTCGTGGCGGGCGCCAAGTACCGCGGGGAGTTCGAGGAACGCCTCAAGGCCGTGCTGAACGAGGTGAAGGCGGCGGAGGGCCGAATCCTGCTGTTCGTGGACGAGATGCACACGGTGGTGGGAGCCGGGGCGACCGAGGGAGCCATGGACGCGGGCAACATGCTCAAGCCGATGCTGGCCCGCGGCGAGCTGCACATGATCGGCGCGACCACGGTCGAGGAGTATCGCCTGCACATCGAGAAGGACGCCGCCCTGGAGCGCAGGTTCCAGCCGGTCCTGATCGACGAGCCCTCGGTCGAGGACACCATCTCGATCCTGCGCGGCCTGCGCGAGCGGCTGGAGATCTTCCACGGCGTGAAGATCCAGGACAGCGCTCTCGTCGCCGCGGTGACGCTGAGCCACCGCTACATCTCCGACCGGTTCCTGCCCGACAAGGCGATCGACCTGGTCGACGAGGCGTGCGCGATGATCAGGACCGAGATCGACTCCATGCCGGCCGAGCTGGACGCCCTGACCAGGCGGGTGCGGCGGCTGGAGATCGAGGAGGCCGCCCTGGAGAAGGAGGAGGACCCGGCCAGCCGGGCCAGGCTCGCCGAGTTGCGCACGGAGCTCTCCGCCCTGCGTTCCGAGGCCGACGCGATGCGGGCGCAGTGGGAGGCCGAGCGCTCGGCCCTGCGCAAGGTCCAGAGCCTGCGGCAGGAGATCGAGCACGTACGGCGGGAGGCCGAGCAGGCCGAACGCGACTACGACCTCAACCGTGCCGCCGAGCTTCGCCACGGCAAGCTCCCCGAGCTGGAGCGCCGGCTGCGCGCCGAGGAGGAGCGGCTGAGCAGCCGGCAGCACGGGCAGCGGCTGCTGCGCGAGGTGGTGACCGAGAACGAGATCGCGGACATCGTCTCGCGCTGGACCGGCATTCCCGTGTCCCGGCTGCAGGAGGCCGAGCGGGACAAGCTGCTCAAGCTCGACCAGATCCTGCACGAGCGGGTCGTCGGGCAGGAGGAGGCGGTGCGACTGGTGGCCGACGCCATCATCCGCGCCCGCTCCGGCATCAAGGATCCCCGTCGCCCCATCGGGTCGTTCCTCTTCCTCGGGCCGACCGGGGTCGGCAAGACCGAGCTGGCCAGGTCACTCGCGGCGGCCCTGTTCGACACCGAGGACAACATGGTCCGCATCGACATGAGCGAGTACCAGGAACGCCACACGGTCAGCCGCCTCGTCGGCGCCCCTCCCGGCTACGTCGGCTACGAGGAGGGCGGGCAGCTCACGGAGGCGGTGCGGCGCAAGCCGTACTCGGTGGTGTTGTTCGACGAGATCGAGAAGGCCCACGCGGACGTCTTCAACACGCTGCTGCAGGTCCTCGACGACGGCCGGCTGACCGACGCGCAGGGCCGCACGGTCAACTTCCGCAACACCGTGATCATCATGACCTCGAACATCGGCTCGCACCACCTGCTCGACGGGATCACCCCCGACGGCGAGATCAAGCCCGAGGCCCACGACGGGGTGATGGCGGAACTGCGCCGGCACTTCCGCCCCGAGTTCCTCAACAGGATCGACGACGTCGTGCTGTTCAAGCCGCTGACCGAGGCGGAGATCGAGCGGATCGTCGAGCTGATGTTCAACGACATCAGGCAGCGCCTGGCCGAGCGGCGGCTCACGCTGGAGGTCACCGAGGACGCGCGCAAGCTCATCGCCAACCAGGGGTACGACCCCGTCTACGGCGCCAGGCCGCTGCGCCGCTTCATCGCCCGCGAGGTCGAGACCAGGATCGGCCGCGCCCTGCTGGCCGGCGACGTCCCCGACGGCTCGACCATCACGGTCGGCGCCGACAAGGGGGAACTCAACGTCACCTTCCACTCGCCGAGGAGCTGACATGAACACCGTCGTGACCTGCGTGAACTGCGGGAGGCAGAACAGGGTTCCGGCAGCGGCCGAGGGCCGGCCCCGCTGCGGGAACTGTCACCAGCCGCTGCCGTGGATCGCCGACGCCGGCGACGACACCTTCGCGGAGGTCGCGGAACGGGTGCAACTCCCCGTACTCGTCGACTTCTGGGCGCAGTGGTGCGCGCCGTGCCGGGCGGTCACGCCTACGCTCGAACAACTCGCCCACGAGATGGCCGGACGGGTGAAGCTCGTCAAGGTCGATGTGGACCGGGCCCCGGCCCTCTCGCAGCGCTTCACGATCACGGCCGTCCCGACGCTCATGATGCTCAACGAGGGCCGCGTCGTGGCTCAACGCGCGGGCGGGGCCCCGCCGGCCCAGCTCCGCGAATGGGTCGAGGGGGCGTTGAGGACACCGTCATGATGGAGTCGGCGGGCTCCCTGTCCGAGACACCGGACCTGCATGGGGCCTATCCCCGTCTGGACGAGCGGCGCGTCGCCGAGCTGTCGAAATGCGGCGAGCGCAGAACCGTGTCGCCCGGCGACGTGCTCTACCGGGAGGGTGAGCCGGCCCGGGAGTTCATCGTGATCCTGCGGGGCAAGGTGGCCACGGTCGAGGGGTACGGCGGCGAGGAGGAGCGGACGATCGCCGTCCACGGCCCGGGACGCTTTCTCGGCGAGCTCGGCCTCCTCACCGGCCAGGCCGGATTCCTGACCGCCGTCGTGCGGGAGCCCGGCGAGATCCTGGCTGTTCCGGCCGACCAGGTGCGCACGATGGTGGCCGGTGACCCGGCGTTCGGAGACCTCGTCCTGCGGGCCTACCTGACCCGCCGCACCATGCTGATCGGGATGGACGCCGGGTTCCGCATCATCGGCTCCCGCTACTCGCCCGACGCCCGCCGGCTGCGCGAGTTCGCCGCCCGCAACAGGCTCCCGCACCGGTGGATCGACCTGGAGGAGGACGAGGAGGCGGAGGCGCTGCTGCGCCAGCTCGGCATCTCCCCGCAGGACACGCCGATCGTGATCTGGCGCGGAGACCAGGTGCTGCGCAACCCGTCCGTCGCCACGCTGGCGAAGACCGTCGGCCTGCCGGCGCCCCGGCCGGCCGACGGCGTGTGCGACCTGATCGTCGTGGGCGCGGGCCCCGCCGGCCTGGCCGCGAGCGTGTACGGGGCCTCGGAGGGCCTGACCACGGTCGTGCTCGACGCGGTCGCCGCGGGCGGCCAGGCGAGCACCTCCTCCCGCATCGACAACTACCTCGGCTTCCCGTCGGGCATCTCGGGCGCCGAGCTCGCTGAGCGGGCCGTCATCCAGGCGGCCAAGTTCGGAGCCCGACTGACCGTACCGGCCGAGGCGAGCGGGCTGGAAGCCGACGACGGCCACTACAGCGTGCTCGTCGAGGGCGGGCCCGCCGTGCAGGGCCACGCCGTGCTCATCGCCACCGGCGCCCGCTACCGCAAACTCGACGTTCCCGACCTGGAGAAGTACGAAGGGTGCGGCGTCTACTACGCGGCGACGCCGTTCGAGCTGCGCATGTGCCGCCAGGCGCCGGTGGTCATCGTCGGCGGGGGCAACTCCGCGGGCCAGGCGGCACTGTACCTGTCCAGGAACGCCTCGTCGGTGCGCCTGCTCGTCCGCGCCGGCGACCTCGGCGGGAGCATGTCCCGCTACCTCGCCGATGCGATCACCAGGACTCCCGCCATCGAAATCATGTTCCACACCGAGGTACGCGAGCTCCTCGGCGACAGCTCTCTGCGGGCCGTGCGCGCCCAGAACAACCAGACCGGGCAGTTCATCGAGATCGAGACCAACGCGATGTTCGTCTTCATCGGCGCGGATCCGCACACTGGATGGCTGGAGGGCGCCGTCCCGCTGGACGACCGGGGCTTCGTCATCACAGGCGAGGGCTCGTCTTCACACTGGGAGGCCCTGCCCCTGGAGACCGGGCGGCCGGGCGTCTTCGCCGTGGGCGACGTCCGCAGCGGATCGACCAAACGGGTCGCGTCCGCCGTCGGGGAGGGCGCCATGGCGGTCCGCCTGGTGCACGAAAGGTTCACCAAGACAGGGAATCGACAGGAAGGACGGTGATCCGGATGCCAGTGATCGCGGTTTCCAGGTTCGAGCACTTCTTCCGCGCCGCCGCGGGACTGGACGTGGACAAGTCCGATCTCAAGCGCTACAACGACTTCATCAACCGGAAGCTGTACGACATGATCGTCGTCGCCGAGGCCGCGGCGAAGTCGAACCGGCGCGACATCATCGAGTTCTGGGATCTGCCCATCACCAAGGGGCTGCAGGAGAGCATGCACGACTTCCGGGACCTGGACGAGGAACTGGATCTGGCATCGATCCTGGCGGACCTCGCGGCGCTGCCTCCGCTGGATCTGTCGCTCAGCGAAGAAGCCGAGGCCCGGCTACCGGCTGTGGCGGGTGGGCTCTCCGTGGCGCTCGCCAGGGCGATCAGAACCATAGAGCCTGACCGCAAGAACCCGGCGAGCAAGGAGTGGACACGCACCATCCGTGTCTTCGACCTACTGCTATGACGAGATTCGGCGCGTTGCTGGTGCCTCTGCTCGCCACGCGATCGGATGGTGGCTGCTCGGGCACAGGCAGGCCTGGCCCACCCCGCAGGTGTGTTCGAGAGGTCCACGCATCACAACGGTTTGCGTACCGCGGTGCTGCTCGGCACCCTGTCCCGATGACTGGCCCGCGCTGCACCAGATGGTCCACGAACTGTAGGAGGAGGCGTACCAGCCCATGCCCCGGCTGTACGTTTCGCCGGTTCTGCGGCCGAACGCGTTCGCCACTGGGCGCGATTCGTGTCATGCCGCGGTCTGTGTGACCCCTGGGATCACCCGGTTGCTAACCAACGCGAGCTGCGCGCGGTCCTCGGGCACGAGCTGTCGCATGTCTACATGATCTCCTCCGTGGCGGGCCCCGGCCACGATGGTCACCTACCTGGCCTACATGGCCGGGTTCTTTGGTGGGGGAGACGATGACGAGGGTCCAGGCTTCCTCGGGGCTCTCCTGATGATGGTCCTCGGGCCGATGGCGGCCGGGATGATCCAGATGGCCATCTCCCGAGCGCGGGCCCTCATGATCGCCAACCCGTTCCGTGGCGGGGGCATCGGGAGGCTCTTCGCGGCACCGCCCATTTGCTACCCCGCCTCCTCCGACTCCCCGACGGCAACACGCGCACCCACGGCCCGCTGTTCCTGTCCGAACGCCGCCCCGTCCCGGCCCGCCGCCCCGCGGCCGCCGACATCTGCCCGCACACCGGCCGCGCCCGCCTTGGCTACGACCGCGCCCGCGTCCTGCTGGACAAGTACGCTGGACTTGACCTGCACCAACTGCGCCACAGCGCCGCCACCCACCTCGGCGACGCCGAAGTCCCGCTGCAGCTCATCATGGGCAAGATCCGACACAAGAACCCCCGCACCGCCATGCGCTACGTCAAACCCGGAGCCGAAGCCATCGCCAAGATCACCGAGGTCCTTGCGCCCGGTCGCCGTACCCACTGATCAACTGAGTGGCGGCTCGCCGGAGCTTTAGGAGTTCCGGGCCGGGTCAAGGGGGTCACCGTCGACCAGCTCTTCGACTGACCGCGTCCGAGCCACGTCATGCCGTTGGTTGCGCGCGCGTACACCCGGCGGAGAAGTCGGAGAACGCTTTGCTGGAGTCGTTGGGCGTTGCCTGAACGGGGGCACCTCACTGACCGCCCGGGGGGAGTTTCGGGACTTTCAGGAGTGGTCCAGGCGTACCCGCCGCGAGCCCCGCCGCCGTTGGCGTACGGTCGCGGCGAGTACTGGCGTGACTCCCAAGCCCCCTACCCGCGGAAGGATTCCGAGCAATGTTCCTGTTCGGCTGGCGCAATCCAGAGCGAGCTGCAGCAAGAGCGGAACGACGACGGCTCAAGGAAGAAGAGGCTGCTGAACGGGCCCGGCAACGCAAACCGAGTCATCGAGAGCGGCTGGTCACGGCGGCTGGAATATCCAGTGTCAACCTGATCTGCCACAGGGATACGTTCGCCTTCATCCGGCACGAGACCGTAGTTCTGCACCATGTCCAACTTCCTCCTGCTAGCGATGGGGCCCTGATCAAGGTTCCGCTGTCAGGACCGAAGCTCGTGAAGGTTCTCACCGCCCTGAAATCCGTCTGCACCGATCCGTTCCGGGGTTCAGGGGATCGGGCCGTGGCCACCAGGGTCTACGACGCCGTAGCCGAGATCGTGGACACCGTAGACCGGGCCGCAACCTCCGGAACACCAGTTCCAGACATCGTCCTGGACGACAAGGTGGGTGCTATCGAAGCCATCCCTCCAACAGACGAGGCGTGACAGTGGGTCTGGCGGGCGGCGGCCGGGACCGGCCGGAGAGCCGCACGCCCGGCCGGCTGATCCGCCAGGCAGCGCTCCGGCGCGGTGTGCGCGCTCTTGACCCTCATAAGGACAATTCGGCAACTCGCCGTGCTCGGTGGATCGGCAGGCCGGTGGAAACCTGGGGTTACCAAGCGAACGCCCTGACGCCCGATCAGACACCCGCGCCTGTTCCGGCAACGGCGCCTTCGTCGTACTCGGCGTGTCGACGACGGCGTGCGCGGGGGAGCCGCGCGCTGAGTCTTTCGGCAATCTGCTCAGTCGTCCTCGTCGTCCTCCTGGCGCTCGTGCTCGTGCCGGTCCGCCTGTGACTGGGCCTCGCGGTCCAGTTCGTCACGGGCGCCGGCGCTGCCTGGGTTCCTCGCCACCGCCGACTGGACCCGGGCGGCGGCTTCCTTGTCCCACGGTGTGTGTTTGGCCATGTCACAAGGCGTACCGGAGGCTTGGCGGATTCTTTCGGCAACGCGCCGAACGGCACTCATCTCACCGCCGCGTGCGGGCCTGCGGTCACCAGTCGGGATCTCCGGGGCCCCACGAGGCATTGAGCGGGGTCAGCGGCAGGTCCCGCGGGCTGAGGATGCGGTCACGGTGTAGGTGTCGGCGTCGGTGCGCGGCTGGTTGCCCAAGATGACGGTGAGCCGGCCGGGCCGGGGAACGGCAAATGTCCCTAATCGCGCCCAGGTGCCGTGGTGGGTGCGCTGGTCGACCGGTAGTGGCCCGGCCAGGTGCGGTGGGTCAGTGTTGTCGTCGTCCAAGTAGTAAAAGGCGGTCCCCGCCGAGGCAGGGTCATCAGCGATGAACACCTCGATGGTGCACCGGGCGCCGGGCCGGGAGTCGAAGTACCAGTTCACCTGCTGGGTGAAGTGCCCGGGGGTGCCGGCGACCTGCATGGCCAGGGCGGTGCCGTCACATCCGTTGCCGCGCCAGCCGCCCGAGACCGGCAGCCAGCCGGGATCGGCGTAGAACCGGTCGGCCGGGCAGCCCGGCCCGTACGGCCCTTCGGTGACAGCATCGGTGGATACACCGGTGGCTGTGGAGGCCTGGGGTGGGTGGGATGGCCCGGAGGTGGCCTGCGAAGTGAGAGCCGGTGCGCCGGTGGGTGTGTGGCCTGACCGCTGGTGGCCCAGCCAGAAGGCACCAGCGACCACCAGGACCACGATCGCCGCGAGCCCCGTTGTCCGCAGACGGGGCCGAAAGGCTCCCACCGAGCCGGACCGGCGCGACGGCACAGCCGCAGTGTCCTCGCTCCCGTCCGGTGGCACGGCCTCAGGCTGGTCGGCGCCGTCAACTGCCGGATCATGCTGTCCGGTGGGGGTGGCGGGGCGGCTGGACTTGTAACGGGCCAGGGCCTGCTCACGCTCCTCCAGCCACGGCCGGGGATCTTGTCCCAGGGCTTGGACCAGGGCGCGCAGCACCGCAGGGGTCGGCAGGCGATAGCCCTGCATCGCCGCGGCGATCGCCGACTTCGAGCACGGCATCTGTGCCTGCCGCGCCAGCCGGGCCAGCTCGCGCACCGAGGGCGAGCCGCACTGCTCATGCAACTGGCGAAGCCGCTGGGCGAACAGGGCTACCGGATCATCACCATGGACGTCCGCGTGCCGCCGGTCGCGATGTCCTTGGGGCTGACTGCCGATGCCGGACATCAGGCGCACCCTTTCTCGTCGGTGCTGGTCAGCGGTGTCCAGCGGCCAAAGGTGTGTCCACGTGGTGTCCACACCGCCGTACCGCCGTGGTGGACACGGCTCTGATCGGCACACAGTGATCTCACCTCGCCTGCCGACCTGCGCAGGCGGCAGGTTTCCCCCTCACGATCAGGAAGAGAGTAATGACCACATCAGCCCTATCGCGTCGGCTCGCGAGTGTCATCGGAGCGATCCTCCTGGCCGCTGGTCTGCTCGTGTCCACCACCTCACCGGCCAACGCATCAACCGGCGGCGGATGCAGCTACTTCAAGACCGTCGGCAACGACGTCGCCAGTGTGAACATCCAGTCATGCATCGCCGTCGGCGGCGGCGTCCTCGTCCCCGGCAACATCGGCCCCGACGGGTACATCACCTTCACCGCCACCAACCCCAACCTGTGGACCTCCTGCACCCTCACCGTCCAGCTCGAAGATGTGACCGACTTCAAGGCCGTCACCTACAAGGACTTCGACTGCGTGGACGCAGCTCGCGCAAACGCCTACTACAAGCACTATCAGGCGAACACCGTATGGGGCACCGGAGGCCATCAGTACAAGACATACTTCACCTGGACCGGGTACTACAACAACAAGTACGTCGCCAGCGGCACAGCGTTCTCCCCCGTCCTCACCTGGTAGCGCCAACGGCTGCTGACCACCTGTGGCCTAGCAGGCTCCCCACCCATAGCCCGGGAGGTATCGATGTACCTGGTATGTGGCTGTCGCGTCCGGATCGATGACAACCAGCGCAAGATCACGAAGTGGTTGATCTGGTGTGAGACGGCGACCGAACTGCGCGAAGAGATGGTCCGCCTCGGCGAGGCTCACGGGTGGTTCTCTCGGCAGTGCGAAGAAGCCCGCAAAAGCTGGCAGCCCACATCAGTCCGACGCTCCAGTGGTAGCGGTTATGCGGCGATGTGCTTCGGACGGACGCCCATGCCGATGAAACGTCCCAGGAGGTGGCGCAGCGGCGGCTGATGCGGGAGACCCGCTTCTCGGTGGTGGAGGCCAGCTCGTTGGCTCGCGCCTATCCTTCAAGTCCTGCTGTGGGTGGCTCCTCCCGGGTCGGGATCACCGTCATGCTGGGGTCGTCCTTCGTTGCCGTGCTGACGAGCTGGGCGACTTGCGCGGCGGTGAGGGTCGGGAGGGGCATCGTCGGCAGTTCGGCGTCGTCGAGGTCATCGAGGGCGCGGGCGCGGCAGTAGGCCCTCTTGATGCGTTGCACTTCCAGCTCAGCTGGATGGAACATGTAGCACCCGAAAGCATGACGGCCGTGGGCGTCACGGTACTGCAGGACGGCCAGCGGGTCGCTGGCGTCGATCTTGCGGGTGTAGTGGATCCACATCTGTTCCCTGACCCGGTAGCCGGCCTTCCCGTAGCCGGCGGCGACGCGGCGGCTGATGTCTCGCACGATGGAACCGTTCAAGCGGTCACCCATGTGCATCACGGAAAGGGTGAGCAGCAGCTCAGCGTCCAGGGGGTCCCGGTAGCAATGAAGAAATTTCCAACGAAGTAACGCCTGACCTGCACTAACGACCGCGTTTGACGGGTTGGTGATCACTGCCGCTGCGTTCGTTCCGGTTTCGTCCGGTACAGCAGGTAGAGGTGTGTTGTCCGAGAAGATGTTCTTCGAGGAGCAGTTGGAGCAGCTGCGCTCGTACCCGGAGGTCACCGGCGATGAGTTGATCAGGTATTTCACGCCGACGGCGGCGGACGTGGCGTTCGTGAGTCCCGGTGGGCGGGGGCCTGTTGATCGGCTTGGCATGCTGGTCCAGCTGTGCAGCCTGCGCTCGTTGGGGTTCGTGCCCGACGATGTGGGCGCGGCGCCGCTGGCGGCGGTGGCGCGGGTGGCCGAGCGGCTCGTCTGATGGCGGCCAAGGTGATCCGGCCCGGCGTGCTCATCTTGGCCAAGATGATCGGCACAGCCCGCAAGTCGGCCGCCGATCTGACCTCGCAGCTGGTGGGGCACCTGCTGACCGCTGAGGTCCGCGCTGACCTGGAACGGATGCTGGCGGTGGATGCGGGGCTGGGGATGACCCGGCTGGAGTGGCTGGTCAGTCCGGCCCGGGACGCCTCAGCGACGTCGGTGAAGATCGCGATCGACAAGCTGACCTGGCTGCACGCGATCGACGCACACCCGATGGATGTGTCGGTGCTGCCGAACGAGCGGCGCCGGTTCCTGGCGCAGGTCGCGCGCCACTCGACCAACCAGGGCTGGAGCGGCGCAAGGAGCGCAAGTTCCCGATCCTGCTGGCGTTCGTCGCCCAGGCCGCGGTCGACCAGCTCGATGAGGTGGTGGCCCTGCTCGACCAGGCCGTCAGCGCGCGGGAGTCCCGGGCGAAGTCCAAGACGGATGAGGCGCTGGTCGAGCGGGCCAAGAAGGGCGAGGCCCGGCAACTGGCGATGGATGTGATCCTGCCGGTGCTGGCCGACCCGTCGATCCCGGACGATGAGGTGGGCGGGATGCTGCGTGAGCGGATCGGCATGCAGCGGCTGCGGGAGATCACCTCTGATGCGTGGAAGCCGCTGCCCCGAGATCACGGCCGGCTGTCGGAGCTGGAGTCCTCCTACACCTATCTGCGCCAGTTCACCCCGAACGTGCTGGCCGCGATCGACTTCCAGGGCGGCCCGGGCACGGCCGAGCTGATGGAGGCGGTAGCGGTGTTGAAGGAGATGAACCGGCTCGGCGGCCGGAAGGTGCCCGCGGGGTCGCCGACCGGGTTCGTGCCCGCCAAGTACGCCGACTACCTGGCCAAGGCCCGCAAGTCCGGCGAGGACACCGCCTACCGCCATTACTGGGAACTGTGCGTGATCTTGTGTCTGCGGGACGGGCTGCGCTCGGGGGACGTCTTCGTGCCGGGCTCGCGCCGCTACGCCGACCCGGCCACCTACCTGTACACGCCCGAGCAGTGGGCACCGCGGCGCGGCGAGTACTGCCGCCTGGTGGGCAAGCCCTCGAATGCGGAGGACGCGCTGAAGCAGGGAAAGGAGGAACTGCAGGCCGCCCTGGAAGAGCTGGAGCAGACCCTGGCTGGCGCCGATCCCGATGACACCGGCATGGTCCGGTTGGATGAGGACGAGCACCTGGTGGTGCCGCCGCTGTCGGCCGAGTATGTGCCCGCTGAGGCCAAGGTGCTGAAGGACGAGCTGGCCGCGATGCTGCCGTTCGCGCCGATCGCCTCGCTGCTGATCAAGCTGGACGCGCGCACGCATTTCCTGGACTGTTTCACCCACGCCGGCGGCCGCAGGCTGAGCACCTCGACCGAGACCAAGCGCAACATCCTGGCCGTGCTCATCGCGATGGCCACGAACTTGGGCCTGGCCCGGATGTCGGAGGCCTGCGGGGTGTCCTACGACGTGCTGGCCTGGACGATGGAGTGGTACGTGCGGGAGGAGACGCTGCGCGAGGCCAACATGGTCATCGTCAACCACCACTACGGCCTGGAACTGGCCAAGGTGTTCGGCGGCGGCACCATGTCCAGCTCGGATGGGCAGCGTTTCCCCGTGCGCGGCAAGAGCACCACCGCCCGCACCATGGTCATTCACGGCGGTCAGGTGCTATTCACCTACACCCACGTCTCCGACCAGTGGTCCACGTACGGCACGAAGATCATCGTGCCGACGGCACGGGAGGCGCACTACGTCTTGGACGACTTCCTCGGCAACGCGACCGACCTTCCGATCGCCGAGCGCGCAACGGATACGCACGGCGCCACGTTGATCAACTTTGCGCTGTTCGACCTGGTCGGCAAGGCCCTGACCCCGAGGATGCGGGATCTGACCCGGGTCACCCTGGTCCGTGACGACACCCCGGCCGAGATCGCCAAGCGCTACCCGCACGCCCGGCCGCTGCTGGGCGCGCGCTGGAACGAGGACCTGGTGGCCGGCTGCTGGCCGGACTTGCTGCGGATGGCCGGGTCGCTGAAGTACGGCCAGGCTACCGCCTCGCTGATCGTCGGTAAGTGGTCTGCCGCCTCCCGACAGAACACCCTGGCCGCCGCGCTGAAGGAGTGGGGCATGCTGAGAAGGACTGTTCATCTGGCCATATAGAGGAAGAACAAGGGCCAGAACCCCTCGCTGGCCAGCGTCTACCGGGCGCTCGCCGAGCATGTGAAGGCCAGCGCCTACCCCGAAGCGATCGAGCAAGCACACGCCGACTTCGCGGCGGCCCTGCCGTAGGGTCCGCAGTCCTCGCGGCCAGAGAACCCGCTACAGGCGCACCAGGTAACCGGGTTCGGCATCCCCGCTCATCTGCTCGACTCCGGTTCCTGAGGAGACTCACAGGGTCGCGGGAGTGGCACCGGCCGGAACCCGGCCCTCGGTGGGCAGATCGTGTTCGGGGCCCGCTGGTGGTCGCCGCTTACGGAGGATCTGGGCGCGAAGCCGTTTGTTCGTCGCCGTTGTTGTGGGTGCGTTGAGTGATGGTGCGTTCGAGGCCGTCGAGGAGGGCGAGGAGGCCGAATTCCCGGGTGGTGGTGGTTGAGGGGATGGCCACGGTGGTGGCCAGCAGCGGGAAGCGGCTGGCGTTGAGGAGTAGCAGGTCGCGCATGATGGGGGCGGCGCTGCCGTCCGTCCAGGTCTGAGTGCCTTGGGTGGCGGCCGGGTGGGTGGCGCGGATGTGGTGGGACACCATCATGACCGCGTCGAGCCGTTCGCGTTCGGTCAGGGGGGTGTCGGTGAGGGCGCTGAGGGCTGTTTCGGGCCATGCGGTCTCACGTGGGCCCATGACGCGGTCGCCCACGGTGACCGACGGCAGCCAGGGGTGACGCCGCCAGGCGGTGGACAGTCCGCGGGCGTACTCCTCCAGCTTGGCCCGCCAGCCGGCCGCCCCGCTCAGGTCGGGGGGTGTGCCGACCGCCGCCTCGATCATGATGGCCATCAGCTCTGTCTTGCCGTTGACGTAGCGGTACAGGGCCATCTTGGTGAGGCCGAGCTCGGCGGCGATGCGGTGCATGGAGACCGCCTCCAGGCCCTCGGTATCGGCGACCTTGACGGCGGTGTCGGCCAGCCGGGCGAGGTCGAAGGCGGGCCTGGGGCCTCTGATGCGCGGCTTCCGCAGGCCCCACAACAGTTCCGCCAGTGTCCTTGGATCCTCGTTGACCGCCACGTCGCCTCCCGCTTGCCATCCGCCAAAACTGTCTCTACCGTACACAGTGTTCTGGGGACACAGTTAATCTCCGGACCCGGGAGCAGGCGGTGGCCGAGGGGCCACGCCGTGAAACAAGGAGTGGGGCATGTCCAAATCAGTGCTCGACATGTCGATGTCCCTCGACGGGTACATCGCCGATCCCAACGACTTCCTCGGCGGCAACGATGGCGAGCGGCTGCACAAGTGGGCTGACTCGGACCAGCATCCCGGGCCGGTCAAGCAGTTCCAAGACGAATGGAACGGAGCTGGTGCGATCCTTGCGGGACGGCGGACCGCTGAGCTCATGGACCACTGGGGCGGCTCTCACGGCGGTCTCCCGATCTTCGTCCCCAGCCACCGGCCGCCCGGCCCGGCCGCCAGGTGGGGCTATCCGCTGGTGACCTACGTGAACGACGGGATCGAAAGCGCGATGGCGCAGGCGAAGGCCGCCGCCGGGGAACGGGACGTCCAGATTCGTGGCGGCGCGTACACGGTGCAGCAGGCCCTCGAGGCCGGAGTGCTGGATGAAGTGCAGATCCACCACATTCCAGTACTCCTGGGCGCAGGGCGCCGGTTGTTCGACGTCCTGCCGTCGGAGATCGAGTTGGAGATCATTCAGGTGCTCGACACGCCCGAGGCCACTCACATCCGCTACCGCGTCCGCCGCTGAGCCGATCGGCCACGGACCGGGCTGGGCGTTACTGCCCAGGGGACGTTGAGGTTGGTTTCGGTCATGATGGAAGAGTGACTGCTTTGCCTGGTGATCGATTCCGTGATCCGAAGGTATGGATCACGGCATTCGCGGACGAGGTCTTGGTGCGATGCCCGCGCTGCGCTGGTGCGCCGTGGTGCTCGCTCAACTGGGCGATCCTGTGCGTCGGCGCGTACCCTGGCGTGGGGGACGATTCGAAACGCTGAGGCGGTTACGCTGCTCAGGTTGTGCGCTGGCCAAGGACGAGTTCCAGTCGTCTTCGATGTTCGGCGTGGCTACGGCGGTCGACCCGTACTTTGGGTTGCCCTTGTGGCTCCAGGCCGGGTTTCGCGGTCACCTCTTGTGGGCGTACAACCTCCGACACCTTGATCTGTTGGAGGGCTATGTGGCAGCACGCCTGAGAGAGCGTCACGAACTTCCTCTCACCACAGGCTCCATGACCATGATCGCCCGGCTTCCCGTCTGGATGAAGGCGGCAAAGAACCGGGACGAGGTCTTGCGAACGATCGGCCGCATGAGGGCCTCAGCGCCCGCCACGGCCTGACCCAGGCCTGTTCGCCCCATCGCCTCTGACGCCCTCGATCATCTCTCTGGGACGCTCACCTCGCTAACCCGTGATCAACACGCGGCCCGTTTCTGCCGTATTCCGGTGGCACCCCCACAGCATGGACCCGCGCCCGACAGGCTGGCGCCGCCCGCATGACCGTCACCTGCCTCCCGACCTCCTCACAGTCGTCATGACCCGACCACCGTGAACGAGCCGGACTCGGGTGTCGGCAAACGACGGTTAGACGACACCCTGCGAGAACGCCGCGAACCCGCCCCGGAAACCAGACATCGAGGGATAAAACAACCCGCCAGGCGGCCAAAATCCGAGGCAGAATGACGACAGGATTTTCCGACAGATAGAACGGGGTCCTGACCTTCCGAGGAGGACCCGGTGCAGTACGTCTACTCTCGCGTCTCCACCGCCACCCAGTCCCTCCTCCGGCAACGACACATCCTCACCGAGGCCGGACTGCTGATCCGTACCGAGGGCGTCGCCGAGGGATTCCACCCCGCCGCGGGAGTACTCCTGTTCGAGGACCCCGCGACCACCTCCAAGATCCCCGCCCTCGACCGGCCCGCCTTCGGCAAGATCGCCACCGCCGCACACCCCGGCGACGCCCTCGCCGTCTCCGAACTGTTCCGGCTCTGCCGCGACCTCATTGGCATCCAAGCCGTCCGCGACTGGTGCCACCACCGCGGCGTGAAGCTGCGCGTCCTGTCCGGACCACTGTCCAACTTCCACGACCTGGCCGCCGACGACGCCACCACCGCCCTGATCATCAACGTCATCACCGCCGTCGCTCAGTTCCAACGCGACCTCCAAAACGAACTCACCGCCGAAGGCATCACAGCCGCCGAAGCCGAGGGCCGCTACCGCGGCCGGCCCGCCGCGCTCGCCGGAACCCAACTCGACGAGGTCCGGGCGGCCTACCGCGACCAGGGCACCTCGATCGCGGCTCTTGCCCGCGAACACGGAGTCAGCCGGGTCGCCGTCCGCACCGCACTCGCCGACCTACTTCCGAACTCGAGGATCTCGCCCGACACTCGCTGACCTGCGGCTCAGTCCTTAGCGTTCCTACCCGTCAGTAGAGTCCCCGGACCCCGCGTAAGCGAGGGGTGCGGTTGCGGCTGTGCGCCACGGTGGCGTCGGTGGAATCGGATGCGGTGGGGATCGTCGACGGGACGCAGCGACGTGACCGTGTGGGCGCTCGGCGTGACTGCGCCCGCCTACGTGGCGGAATGGGGGCTGCCGCAGACCAAGGGTGGCAGGATCAGGGTTACCGAGGCTTTGCGCGTGCCGAAGCATCCGGAGATCTTCGTGGCCGGCGACCTGGCCCGGCCGCTGCCGCAGCTCGCTCAGCCGGCGATCCAGATGGGAGAGCATGTAGGCAAGCAGATCCTGGCTGCGGCTCGGCGCGGTCGCGGTCCTGGTGGGCGCCCTCGGCATCCTCGTCTCCGGCAACGTCATGACGGAGCCGGCTTCGACGGCTTCGGGGTTGCCTGCCGTTTGTCGTGTTCGGCCAGGGCGATAGAGCATCCGGTCAGAGTGTTGTCGGCAGGACCGGGCGGCCCGTCACGCTGGGGTCGGCGGCGAAAAGGGAACCCGCTTCCGGCTGCTCGGCGCGGTCCACGTCCCGCGCCGAGGCGGTGATGAACAGGCGGTCCAGATTCTCGCCTCCGAAGGCTACCGCGGTGACCTTGCGCACCGGCAGGCCGACGACCGCGTCGAGGCGGCCGCCGACGTCGTAGCGGTGGACAGCTGCTCCCTGCCACAGCGCCACCCAGCCTCCCCCCTCGTCGTCGACTGTCAGCCCGTCCGGAGCCCCAACCTTCGGGTCGATGAACACGAATGGGCGGCGCCCGCTGAGTCCGCCCTCCGGATCGGAGTCGAACACGCCCACGCGCCCGGTCGCGGTGTCGGTGTAGTAGGCGAGGGAGCCGTCCGGGCTGAAGTCGAAGCCGTTGGAGATCGTCACCTCGGGCAGGACCGTCCGCCGCGTCTCATCGGGTTCGGTCACGTAGAACGAGCCGCGTCCGGGACTCTCGTCGTAGGCCATGGTGTCAATGGAGAAGCGGCCGTCGGGATCGCAACCGCCGTCGTTCATCCGGATCGCAGGGTCGGTCCACGCCTCGCCGAGCGAGTGCAGCGGGGCGTTCAGGTCATCGGAGTCGGCCAGCCGCAGCTCGCGTTCGGCCGCGACCACGTAGCCGCCCGACGCGCGGCCGTACGACGGCGGCGACCTTTGCCACATGGCGGCGGCGTACGTTGCCGTCGGGGTCCAGCATCAGGACGTCGCCAGCCGGCATGTCGACCCACCGCAGCCCGCCTCACCGGCCAGACCAGACGGGCCCTTCTCCATGTTCGGCGACGGGGTCGGTCACGGGGTACGAGGCGATGGTCATGCCGATCTCCTTGACAAGTCTCACGGGACACGCGCCGCTCATGCTGCCAGAACTGTCGTAGCAGACCACGAACCTCGCCAAGCGGTGTCGCGGCAGCTCAGCCTCGTTCACCCATGCCATCGCGAAGTCCACCATGGAGATCGACGACCTGCCCTGTGCCTCGGTCGGGTGGGCAAGGGGCGCGGTCGGATGCGGGATGGCGGCGCTTACCGGATGGACGCTGAGAGGGCCTCATGCCGGTCAGCGACATCGGCGCTCGATCCGCCGCTGTGTCGTCGAAGGGCCTGCTTAGGCAAAATGCTGCTCGAGAACGGAGCGCCCGCTCCCCAACGCGGGCAGCTTCACGGTAAGAGGTGAAAGACGACCGGAAGCCGCCAGGCGGGGCACCACGTCTGGGGGTGCGGTGATGGCATTGTCCGCCGCGAGGCGATGGCTGGACAGGTGGGGTGACCGAGTCCCCGGCTCAGGTCAATGGCGGCGGCGTGGGCTACGCCGCTGGTTGCGGCGTGAGAGGCAGTTGCTGATGCCGACGGTGACGGTCACCGTCGGCTGCCTGGTGGCTTGGTGGATCTCCACCGAACTGATCGGCTCACCTCAGCCGGTGCTCGCTCCCACCGGCGTGCTGCTTTCGGTGACGGCGACCGCCTACAGCACCGTGGTTCATGCCATCCAGCAGACCGTCGCGGTGCTGGTCGGGCTGGCGGCTGCAATCGGCTTCGTGCAGGCGTTCGGCACCAGCGCCGCCACCATGGCCGTCCTGGTCGCGGTCGCGCTGGTGATCAGCAGAACCGTCGGCATACCGTGGCAGAACACACAGGCGCCCATCACCGCCCTACTCGTGTTCGCCCTGGGCCGCGAGTACGGCATGGTGCGGCTGCTCGACATCGTCATCGGCGCGCTCGTCGGAGCCACGCTCGTACTGATGATCCCGCCACGTTACGTGGGCCGGGCCGCTAAGGACCTGGCCGACCTGGCCGATGATCTCGCCGACCTTTGCTCCGAGCTGGCCGAAGGCGTCAGGCAATCTTGGACCGCGCACCAGGCGCAGAAATGGCTGGCCCGCGCCAGACGCATGTCCGTCAGGCTGCGTTCGGCCCACGAGAGCGCTGAACGAGCCGCTGAGTCCCTGCGTTTCACCCTGCGTCGGGCGCGAACCCGCCAGCGCTTGCGCCGCATCATGCAGGCTGTCCTATGCCTGGAGCACGCCTGCCTTCAACTGCGCGGCGTCGCCCGTGCCCTCGCCGACCTGGCTGCCGGGGTTCGCGGCCTGCCAGGACAGCGCGAGACCGGCAGCTTTCCCCGGGTCTTCGCCGACCTGCTGGATGCGATCGGGAAGGCCTACGCCTGTTTCGAGCACCTGCTGGTCGCCCCTGGCAGCGGCGAGGACCTGATCCGCCTGCGCGCCGCCATAGCGGAAGGCGAGCGCCTCGAACGCGCTGCCCGCAAGCAGATGGCAAAGGTCGATCCGCATTCACCCCTCTGGACGTTGTACGGCGCGCTGCTCGACGACTGCGTCCAACTGCGACATGAGGTCGATCCCGACGACGGGCCACATCGCAAGGCCATCCCCCCACGCGCCCGTGACCAAGCGGCCCGGCTCTCGTCACGTCGGCGACACTGACTTTCCGGAGTCCAGCAGGTCACCGGGGGTGTTGTCGGTCTGTACGCCGCGGCGCCTGACCTGAGTGATGGATCAAGTGTGACAGCTTGGCATGCGCAGCGCGGCCTCGTGTGACAGGTGGTGGCGCCGATCCACCAACTGCCCGACCAGACCAGATCGACGCATGCGGCGTGCCGCCACGGCCGCGCTGACCGCCATCCAGCTTGCGGCCCTTGGTCTCCCTGATCCATCTGGCGACGAAGATGAACGACAGCAGAGCCATGACCGCGTACCCGCCGTAGGTGATCGGCAGATTCCACGCGGCGAGCGCCGGGAACGAGACCGAGATCAGCCAGTTGGCCAGCCACTGGGCCGCGGCGGCGACGCCCAGGGCGGCGGCGCGGATGCGGTTGGGGAACATCTCGCCGAGCAGCACCCAGACCACCACGCCCCACGACAGTGCGAAGAACAGCACGAACGCGTTGGCCGCGACGAGCGCGATCAGTCCCTGCGGGTCCGGGAGCGCGACCCTGCCGTCGGTCACCCTGGACGCGCTGAACGCCCACGCCGCGGTGGCCGGTGCGATCGCCATCCCCGCCGAGCCGATCATGAGCAGTGGCCTGCGGCCGATCTTGCCACCAGCGCCATCGCGATGAGCGTGCCGATGATGTTGATGATCGAGGTGGAGAAGCTGATCAGCAGGGAGCCGCTCTGGTTGATGCCGACGAAATGCTGAAGGCCGACAGACTGATGCCGATTCAGACGATCGGCAACAGCCCGAGCGCCGGGCCGCGCAGGTCCTTCATCCCCGGCACGCTTCCGGTGCGCACCACGTGCTGGATCTCCGCGATGCGCGCGGCCCAGCACGCGGTCACGCCGAAGGCGGCGCCGAGCAGCGCGCCGAAGGCCATCCCCGCCAGCAGCGCCGCCCACGGGCCCGCGACCAGTGGGACCATCAGGCTGGAAGGCAGGCCAAACCAGGCGCCGAGCGCAGCGCCCATGCCCGCCGCACGGGGAGTGGTCATCCGGCCCAGAACGTTCTCCATCAGGCGCAGGTTCTCCCCGACGATGCCGACTCGGTGCGCCGGAATATCTTGGCGGCCAGGAAGGCGACCGCCTCACGGGCCTGTTCGCAGGTGTCGTAGGAGCCGACCACCGGCCGGTCGCCGCCCGCGGCCGCAGATGCGATCGCCGGAGCGGTCTCGATCATGGCAGGTGCCTCCTTCCTAGGTGGGTCGCTTCAGGGCCGCACGCAGTTCGCGGACTTCCTGCTCCAGTTCGAGGATGCGGCGGATGGCGTTGAGCGTCATTCCCTGGCCGGTCATCGTGGTGACGTGCTGCAGCAGCCCGATGTCGTGGCGGGAGTAGCGGCGCTGCCCGCCGGAGGAGCGGTGCGGGCTGACCACGTCGTGCTGGTCGAGCCGGCGCAGGAAGGCCTGCTGCACCTGCAGCATCTCCGCGACCTGGCCCAGGGAGTACAGCGGGGCGTGCTCATCGTCGAACGGCAGGCCGGCCATCCGGGCCTCCTCTCGAATGGCAAGGGCGGGCCCGTCGGCACCCGCCCTTGCCAGGGACGTGCGTATCAGGCCCGGATGGCCCTGACGTCGCCCTGCTGGATCTCGACCTTGCGGGGCTTGGCCCGCTCGAGCACGGGGATGCGGACCTTCAGCACGCCGTTGGCGTACCCAGCGTCGATCTTGTCGCTGTCGAGGTACTCCGACAGGTAGACGCGGCGGGTGAAGGTGCCCATGGGGCGTTCGCGGACGAAGACCCGCTCGCTCTCGGGGATCTCCTCCTCGCGGCGAGCGCTGACGCTCAGCACTCCGCGGTCGACGGTGACCTCGATGGACTCGGGGTCGATGCCGGGCAGGTCGAACGTCAGCAGCACGTCGTTGTCGCGGCGCAGGCCGTCCATCGGCATGAGGGCGTTCGTGCCGGTGCCGAAGGTCCGGCGGGCCAGCTGGTCGAACTGGCGCTCGAACTCCTGGATGAACGGGTCGAGGGATGTGAGCAGCATGTCCAGCTCCCTTCGCGAGCTATCCGAGAAGAACCTCCAACTTGGGTTTGAAGGTTAACTCCACCCATGAATGGATGCAAGCTGCCGAACGACGTTGAGGTGCCTCGGATGGATCGGGCGAGAAGAAGGGTTTGACACGAGCACCGGGCCCCGGCCATCGGAGAACTATCGGTCATGGAGATCAAGGATCGTCAATCCGGCGCGATCAAGCCGACGAAGATCGAGGCCGCCCAGGAGTCGTGCCCCGTCGTGGTCCTGGTCGTGCTCGCCCATCGCCATCACCTCACCCCCGGCTCTGCCCGCTCTTCGCATCGAGCAGGTGGCATGGCAGCGGGTTCTTGCCTCAAAAGCGAAGGAAAATCTGTAGTCGCCACGGTAGACATTCGCGCTGTGAGTGGCTAGAGTTCCTGACATCGCAAGGGACGGATCCACGAGGGCAGCGCAGCACGAGCACCACGATGGGGCTGCCCGGACGGACGTGGACAGCAGTACAGAACACAGCAGTACAGAACACAGCAGTACAGAACGAGGTAGAGGGCAGAAGGTCGGACTGCCGCGGCCAGTGTGGTTGAGCAAGAGGGCCGGGGCGGTGGACGCGCTGCCGCTTGCAGGAAGTCGGCGCCAGCGGTCGGGGTGCCGAGGTACGGATAACTGGAAGGGAGTGTTGAACGCCATCAGGATCGCCCGTCGCCGGCCGCATGTCGCCGCACGGGTACCGCAGCTCCACGAACAGGACGGTGGTCTACGGTCACGCTTACGCGATCCCCGCACCCCCGCATCGGGCGGCTGGTGCAGGATAAGTGAACCGCCCCTGCAGCACGCAGGCAGGGCCGGTCGATGGTGTTAAACCTCTGGGGGGCCCGCCCACAACGGGCCGCCGGCCCCCGTGCGCGTCCGGGAGGGTGAGATGTATAAAAACAACACGCCCCCCTCACCCCCCCCCACCCAGAGCCCCCCCCCCCCCCCCCCCCCCCCCCACCCC